>JACOMS010000005.1 GCA_014324115.1 Hyphomonadaceae bacterium | reverse complement strand
AAGATCGGAAGTTTGCTTGAAGGCTTCGTCTTTTCAGAGCTCGAAAAACAGTCTGCGCTTTCAGGCGATCCGGCTCTTGTCAGTCATTACCGCGACAAGGATCAAGTCGAGGTCGATTTTGTTCTCGAGCGCGCTCGGCGGGTTGTCGGAATTGAGGTCAAGGCTGCGGCAACTGTGAAGCCCGACGACATGCGCGGCTTAAAGCGTTTGCGGGAAACAACGGGCAAACCTTTTTCGTGCGGAATTATTCTGCATGACGGCGACCGTATTCAACGACTTGGTGACCGGCTCTTCTCAATGCCGGTGAGCCAGCTCTGGGCTTAAGTCAGGATTGCTGCCACAATGTCTCTCCGACACTCTTGCGCGCCTTGTTGTCAAAACTGTGCAAGTCCTCAACAGGGGCGAGGTAGCCGCCGTTTGTGTCGCGGATCAGGCCGATCGCCTCAAAATGCTTGACCGCATACCGGATTTTCAGCAGTTCCTCCGGCCGGAGCTTTTCATATTCCGTGGCGCCCTTGGTCTTAACGGTGAAATAATAGCGCGAGGGGAGGCGGGATGCAGGCGGGTTAATCTCCGAAGGGAACTTGAAAACTTACACTGTCCACAGATTATTCATGAAAGCCGTATGGAGGTCAAATTTCCGGGCCGTGTCGTGCGCATGTTTACGGACTATAAGCTGCTCGTCGCCGTGCGGTTTGAGGGCTTCAACCGTGTTGTTGTGCAGGCTCCCGTCAAGGCACAGAAGCGCGGATTTGTCATGACCGGACAGGCGATAGACGGCGTTATCGGTGAAGGCGTCAAGCCTGTCCAGCGTATAAAACAAACCAAAACCGTTCTTCAGCGCAATCTCGGTGACAACGTCGGCATGGGTTTCCGCGTCGTAAAGATCGCCCTGTGACGCGGTCTTCAGATGCGCCTCAAACGCCGGGAGGTCCCCGGATTCATCAGGGTTAGGCCTGAACAGGTTTTGCGGGAAATGGCTGTCGGCGAGTCTGAACACCCGAAAGCCCGTATCAATATCGGCGTCCGGGTTTTCCTCGCGGATTTTGGCGCCCGCCCGCCTGACCCGTTCAATACAAATATCCGAAATGGTTTCATAACCTGCTTTGCGGGCTTCGGATTTTTCACCGGTATATTCGGGGATTTGTACCAGAATATACTTCCGGTTGCCGCCGTCTTCGGCGTTTTTCTGCATCACCGCATGGGCGGATGTGCCGGAGCCTGCGAAGAAATCCAGGAAAATGTCATTATCAGCTAGCGATTGCTCAATCAGGCTCACAACAAGAGGAATCCCTTTAGGATAATCAAAGTATTGTCCATCTAATAACTCCCGTAACCGCTTGGTTGCAATGAAATTCATTTCCGTTTCAAGCATTGAACTAAATGGCTTTTTATCTGATTTAACCTCCGAAAGATGCCTTTTATACATCGGTGTTCCGCTGGCTTTTTTGGGGAAAATAACCTTACCTTCTGATATAGTCCTTGCCATTCTTTCAGGCTCATACACCCACACCCTGTTGGGGTTACATGGATATTCTATGTCCGTTTTCGGGTCAGTGATTGGATAGAAAAGATTAGGGCGCTCCGACGCAGTTTTGTTGCAGGTTAAATCCCCTGCAGTCCATACTCCCATAGGGTCATTATCAGGGTTTTTGTAATTATCGAATTCCTTGCTTAAGCCATTTAGCAACACTTCTGACTTGGAATAGCAAAGCACATAATCATGATCTATCGAAACATTGTTTTGAGCATCATTTGAGCCTGTTCGCTTCTTCCAAATGACATTTAGTACAAAATTCTCCTCCCCAAACACTTCGTCCATGAGTTTTCGGAGATTATGCACCTCGTTATCATCAATCGACACAAATATAACGCCGTCACTGCGTAACAACTGCCGCGCCAGAAGCAGGCGGGACTGCATGAAATTCAGCCATTTTGAGTGTCTGCGCCCGCTGGCCTCGGTAACGGCGCTCAGGCGCACCCCGTCTTTGACAGCGCCGCTTTTCTGCCAATAGGCTTTTCTGGTTTCGGAATAATCATCCGGGTAAATGAAATCATTGCCCGTGTTATAGGGCGGGTCGATATAGATGCAGTTGACCCGCTCGAAATAGCTGCTCGACAGGAGTTTCAGGGCCTCCAGATTATCGGCTTCGATAATCAAGTTCCCGCTTGTGTTATCGCGTAAATTGCTCTTTGCAGGTGTGCCGTCGCGGTTCAGGCTGCGGCTGGCGTCATAGTTCAGCGTTGCCCGGCTGGGGGCAAATGCAAAGCGCTTCGATTGCCACTTGCCCGCCCATTCGAAGCGGAAACGCTCCGGGCCGGTTTCGTCTCCATCGGACACCAGCGCCCGCAAGGCTTTGTCATCAAGCTGTCCCTCTCCGTCGAACAGATCGGGGAACAGCTGTTTGAGCGCGGCAAGCCGTTCCCCGCGCAGATCTCTTGAGGTGACGGCAATGGATTTCGGGCCTGTATCTTTGATCATCGTCTGCCCGGTCATGGGTTAAAAAAGGTTTCCCCGACGCTCTCGCGCGCCCTGGCGTCAAAGCTATGCAAATTCTCAACCGGGGCGAGGTAGCCGCCGTTTGCATCGCGGATCAGGCCGATCGCCTCGAAATGCTTGACCGCACACCGGATTTTCAGCAGCTCCTCCGGCCGGAGCTTTTCATATTCCGTGGCGCCCTTGGTCTCGACGGTGAAATAATAGCGCGGGGCGGTCTCGGGGCTGTCAAGGTCGGCCTTTTCGATCACAAGCGCAAAGTCGGGATTGTAGCTGCCGCCGAAAGGCATCGGTATTTTGTAGGCTGCGGGAAGTTTCAGAAACACGCGCACATTCGGCTGTTTGTCAATATCTTCTGCAAAGTCGCGCTCGACGGTCGAATCGTGAATGACCCGGTCATACAGCCCGCGTTTGGGTGTGGCGACGGTCGGACGCCTGGTTTCATATTCCGGCTCCAACATATGGAGCGGGTACGATTCGCCTGTTGTCTCGTATTTGACGAGCCGCACCATTTCATGCTGCATGACAACCCGGATGCGCTTTGCCGCCTCGGCCAGAAACTGCATCGGGTTTTTGATCAGCCGACGTTTTTGCCTGTCATCCAGCCTGCTCAGAACGGCGATGGTGCTGGCCCATGACAGGGCGGTATTGCGGGCCAGCTCTCCGACAATATCAATGCCGGTAAACTGCCCGCGGGCGGCGGCGCGGGCCGCTCCCTTCTGACGGCCTTTTATGCCGCCCTCGGCGTCGATGCTTTCCCAATAACTCAACGTCACTTCAAGGCGGTTTTCATCGGTGGCGATGCTGTTCAGGCGTTCGACGCATTTCTCAATAAGTTCGGATTCCCGAAAATGCACGGTGCAGCGGGTTTTCAACGCGATGCGCTGCCAGAGGCGCTGGAAGTCCTTTGCCTCGAAACGGTTCCGGTCCCGTTTAATCCTGATCGCAACCCTGTTCCCGTCGCGCACGGGCGGGGCTTTGGTTTGAGCGCCCAATTCTTCGCGCAACTCCTCCTGATAGGTGTTGGCGAAAGCGTAATAGCTCTGATTGGCAACAACGGTGAGATGGTTTACCTCTTCGCCTTCTCTCACGCCTTCAGGGTCATAATACCGCCTGCCGTTCTGATCGACGGCCAGGCGCAGGCCCCGACCTATTTCCTGCCGTTTTCTGATGGTGCTTTCTCTTTCATTCAGTGTGCAGATTGTAAACACGTTCGGATTGTCCCATCCCACCCCCAGGGCGGAATGGGAGAAGATGAATTCAAGGGGTTCATCAAAGGACAGCAGGACTTCCTTGTCGCGCAAAATCTTGTCGTAAATCTCCCGGTTGGTCGCCATACTGCGCGCATTGTCGGTATACTCACCCCGGCCGGATTGCGCGAAATAACCGCCATGCACCGCCGCGATATTCGGAGCATCAGCCTTGTATTGCGCCTTGAAAAGCGCCGCGTATTCCTCTTCAAAAATGCGTCTGACAAGGCCGCCGCTGTCAATGTAGTTCGCTACGCGATCAATAAAAAACAGGGCCAGCGGTTTTATTCCCATGGGAACAACACGCTGTTTATGCCGAAAATGCGCCTGAACGGCCCGCCTGATTTGCTCACGGAAAATTGTTGCCTGATCCGTGCCGTACCGCCCTCCTTCCTTGATCGTTTCACCGTTGGTGAATCTGATATAGGCGTCGCCGTCATAAATATCCGTCGTGCCGATATCTTCAACCGTCCAGCGGTGATAAACGGGGTTTCTGGTTTTTTCCTCCAGATCATCACCGCGTTTGAGCTTGAAGCTCCTGGACTTGAAGTCCCCGGCCATGCGGGCGTTAAGCTGTACAGTGGCGGTTGGCTCTTTGGCACTCAGGTTGATTTTCCTGAAGGTAACGGCGACATTGCTTTGCGTGTTCGTCTCATGGATGGACAGTACCGATATTTTCTTTACCAGCCCCATATTGTAGGAGTCATACGGGTTCAGGCGGTAGACGATATTTTTCGGCTGTCTGTGGGTTGCCGAATAGCGCAGCTTGAACAACGGATTGAAAGCCGCAAGGCGCTTTTGCATGTTTCCGGTGTCCATGCCCTCCTGCGGCTCGTCCATGACGATAACGGGGCGCACCTGTCGCAACATTTCAGGCAAATTGCCGCCGTCGCGGTTCGGGTCGTTGATTATGTTATGGTCTTTATCGAACGCCTGCTTGTTTATCACCATGACAGACAGGTGATTTGACACGCAGAAATTACGCACATCCGGCAGTTTCCTGCTGTCATATTCGATCACCTCGGCGACGGTGCTGAACATTTCGGAAAAATGCCGTTTCGTAAGTCGTAGCTGGGTCAGTGTCCCTTCCCGAATGGCGACACTCGGCACAACGATTATGAACTTGTGCAGCCCGTATTTTCTGTTCAATTCAAAGATGGTACGCAAATAGGTGTAGGTTTTTCCCGTTCCCGTTTCCATCTCAACGGTGAAATCGGGTTCATCTGTGCAGGCCGGATCATCAATGCCGTTCAGGGCCGCAACATTCGCCGCGTTTTTCCGCCATTCTCCAGGCGGCAGCTTCATGACATTGCCGGAAACCTCGCCACTCCAGAAGCGTTCTTCCGGTCGTGCGTAGGGCGCACCTTCAAATACCGCAACAACCGCCCGCACGGCGTCCTGTTGATGCTTCAGGTTTGGCTCAAACCGAATTCTCACATCACGTTCCCGCCCGACTCGATAACCCGTTGTCCGCGATGGAGCGCACATATCAACGTGAACATGCGGCGTGATGTGTTGAAATCCATCTTGACGGAATGACGCAAAGAGTCTGTCAGCAATCCTGAACCCTCATTGTGTAATCCGCGGCGCCCCATATCCATGGCTTCAATCCGGGCGGAGGTCGCCGTACGGATCGCATTATGATAGCTCTCGCAAATCAGGAAATAATCCTTGATGATACGTCGAAAAGGCTTGAGCGACATTGATATGCAACCGCGATCAGCACCATTGGAACGCTTCAAATCAAATATCATCCGCGCCCCGTCTTCGAGCGACAGACTCACAATGTAGGGCCCGGACAGGCTTTTGAGCGGGTGAAATCTGTTCTCCTTGAGCAGGTCGCAAACGGCCACGGAGCGTTCGTGTCGCATTTCCGGACTGGTCGTCGGCAGAGATTCACCATCTATGTGAAGATCAATAATGTAATGATCACCTGACACAGATACATGCCTCTTTTCAGATATCCGGATGAACCGGGCGATGTCCGGTGCGGCGCGGTCGGGATACATCAACCATTATCAGATCAATAGCTTCAACTTTGGCCATTATTTCACCGCCGCCCGCAAATTTAAGCGACAGAAACCCGCCCGGCGGCTCATCGTCCGGTGTGAACTCCATAGACAGGAATACCATCAGCGCGTCTGGATCAGAACGGTCAATGCCTGTGGATTTAATGTCCATAACGCTGTCAATACGCAGACCCGAGAGCACACGCGCGGGAGCGTGCTCATGGAGGTAGCGCGATACGCGAAGGGTCACATGCCGGTCACGGGAACTGTAATCAATCTCGCCGACTTTCAGGATCGCGTCCTGTAGCGCAGACGAGATAACCGTGACATCATCCGCGCTTTCGGCTCTGAGTTTAAGTTTACGCATCGGATACCCGTTCGATTTTCGCCCTTGCATGTCCGGGCTTTATTTCGATATGTTCAGGGTCGCGGTCAAGATAGTAAACGCGGCCAACGGCGGTTTTCCCCCGGCTTTCGTGAGTTTAATCGCCGGGTTCCCCACCCCGCTGATCGGGATTTCACCTTCAGGCGCGTGACCGCCTTCAATTTCCAAGCCATTCACGGGATAATTGTGTTATCGTTTGGGGGTTGCGAAAGCAATGTGCTTTGAAATCAGGTCGAATCCGGGGCGTTTATTGGGTTTTGGCAGCTTTTGAAGAAGCTTCATTTTTGCGCAATGCCTGTTTGCGGCGACGCAGATTGGCTCTCAAGTTCCGCGCCAATGTTTCATTGCGGGTCAGACTGGCTTGCCGTTTTGTGCTTTTTCTATCCATAATCAGGAGATTACAACTTTCGGCGGTACATTTTCAAGCGGGAGGAGCGAATAGTCGACCTGTTGAAGCGGGGCCTCGCTTGTTGGGCGCATCCTGGATCACAGGACGATCTGCCGTTTCCGCGGTGTGCCGACCCCAGCAGGACAGGGGATATATGACCATCCGGGACGGGACATTAACCTATAAATCAAACTTACCGACAACCGGAACATGGTCCGACGGTCTGACGCCCTCGCGTACGTCGCGATGTATCGTGAATCTTCTAATACGGTCTGCAGCTTGCGGCGAAAGAAGCAGATGGTCAATGCGGAGGCCCCTGTTTTGCGGCCATGCACCTCCCTTGTAGTCCCAGAAGGTGTATTGACCGAAGCGTCCGTCCATCTGATCGAACGCTTCGGTCAGGCTTATGCCCAGCAGTGCACGAAAAGCCGCGTGTGTTTCCGGACGGTAAAGCGCATCGCCTTCCCAAGCTTTCGGATCATGTACGTCGCCTGATCGGGGAATAACATTGTAATCGCCGGCGAGGATAAACGGCTCTTCATCTTTAAGGAGATTTTCGGCGTGCGTTTTCAGGCGGGTCATCCAGGCGAGTTTGTAATCGTATTTCGGACCGGGGACGGGATTGCCGTTCGGTAGGTAAATCGAAGCGACACGAAACGGGCTGTTTCTGCCCATGATAATGGCTTCCATATAGCGGGCCTGGTCGTCTTTATCATCGCCTGGCAGACCCCTGGTCACCGACTCAAAGGGCTGTTTGGAGAGTAGCGCAACACCGTTGTAGGATTTCTGGCCGTGAATCCGGATATTGTAGCCGAGGCTTTCCAGCTCCATGAAAGGAAAGCCGTCTTCCGTTGTCTTGAGTTCCTGCAAACAGGCCACGTCAGGCTGATTATCTTTCAACCATCCCGTCACCGCATGCATGCGGGCCTTGATGGAGTTGACGTTCCATGTGGCTACGGTAATCGGCATCACTTCAGCATCATTTCAGGCAGTTTCATTGCCAGTTCGGGTATCATGATCACGGCGAGAATGACAATAAACTGGATGGCGATAAAGGGTATGACTCCGCGGTAGAGTGCCGGTGTGGTAACTTCCGGCGGGGCGACACCGCGCAGGTAAAACAATGCAAAACCGAAAGGCGGGGTCAGAAAGCTGGTTTGAAGATTCAATGCCATCAATACGCCAAGCCAGACGGGATCAATGCCCGTAGCGAGGAGAGGCGGCGCAAACAGAGGCACCACGACAAATGTAATTTCGATAAAATCGAGAAAGAATCCCAGAACAAACATGACCAGCATGACAAGGGCCAGCGCCCCCCACTTTCCACCTGGCGCGGCCTCCAGCAATTCAGCAACCAGCTCGTCGCCACCAAAACCGCGAAAAATGAGGCTAAAAACTGTGGCACCGATCAGGATGACAAACACCATACATGTAATGTGCATGGTTGTGCGGGATACGTCGCCCAGCTTTCCGGATTTCAAAAGCGGTATAAGTGAGGTGCCGATTGCAAGTATGGCCAGGCCGGACAGAAACAGGGCAACCGCGACTGCACCGCGCTCCAGACTTGTCCACGCTTCCTGCCCGAACCGTAAATCCAGGCCGGACAGGTCAATGGCGATGAGTGCGAACAGGGCAGTGGCTGAAAGGACCGTCGCCCTCCTGAACAGCGAATTGGCCGACGTCTTGTAAGTGGCGAGCAGGATGGCTCCCAACGCGCCTAAAGCGGCACCGCGTGTCGGTGTCGCATAGCCGGACAAAATTGATCCAAGAACCGCAATGATCAAAAGAATGGGCGGTAGCATTGATATGATAATTTTACGGATAAAATCCTTGGCTCTGACGCCTTTGGGCCACTCACCGGCGGGGGCGAGAGTCGGCTTCAATATGGCGATGGCGGCAATATAGAGCGCGTAAAGCATGACCAGAATGAGTCCCGGCAACAGGGCTCCGGCGAATAAATCGCCGACCGAGACAACACTTCCACCCTCAAGGCCGTATGTTCTCTGCGCCTCCTGATAGGCATTGGAAATCTGGTCTCCGAGAATGACCAGAATGATGGACGGTGGGATAATTTGCCCCAACGTGCCTGACGCTGCGATTGATCCCGAGGCCAGAGACGGCACATATCCGCGTTTGAGCATTGTGGGGAGCGAAAGAAGCCCCATGGTGACGACCGTCGCACCGACTATGCCTGTCGATGCTGCAAGCAATGCGCCCACAAAAATCACGGATACGCCCAGCCCCCCGCGCATCGGGCCGAATAGATCGCCCATGGACTCAAGCAGGTCTTCCGCGATTCTGGACTTTTCCAGCATGACCCCCATAAAAACAAATAACGGCACGGCGATCAGAATTTCGCGTATGATCAGTGGATAAATCCGCCCGGGTAAGGAGAGAAGAAACGCAGGGTCAAAAATACCGAAGACAACACCCAAAGCGGCAAAAATCAGCGACACACCGGAGAGCGTGAAGGCCACATTATATCCTGCCATCAATCCGCCGCAGACGGCAGCGAACATCAGCATGGCAAGGATTTCGGGGCTCAACGCCCTGACTCCTGTTGCCCGAAAAGCGGCCGAACGTCCCCGGGACGTTCAGGACACGGATGTCCACCCATGAGGAAGGCCGCGCGCAGGGCTATCGCCATGCCCTGCATAATCATGAACAGGCCGAATAGGGGAATGAGTGTCTTGAGAAGAAACTCGCCGCGAATGCCGTCAGCCTCTGCGGAGCCTTCAAATATCCGCCAGGAAAGGGCGATGAAGCTCCCGGAATTCCAGAGAATGGTAAGGCAAACGGGCAAGAGCAACGCATAAAAACCGCAAAAGTCAATCAATGCCCGCTGCTCCGGGGACATGCGCGCATGGAAAATATCGACCCGCACATGTTGCCCGGCCAGTAGAGTCGCCGCGGCACCGCACATAATGACGCTTGAGTGGAGATATTGCGCACTTTCAAACAGTTTTGTCCATGACAGGCCAAAAATGGACAGAGCAAAGACACTGAACGCTACGGACAGAACGAGGAGCGGCAGGGCCCACTTTATGATTTCTCCGAGTGTGTAGTTTAGTGTATCTATAAGGCGCACGAGTGTGTCACAAAAATCCCGAAGTGCATTTGACCCGGGCATCAACAATAATACAGCGGGCAAAGTTAATACAGGAAGACAGACCCACCCGATGGTTTTGAAAGCAGCCCCCAAAAGTGCCAGGATGTCAGGCCAGGCTAGGGCCGTTATGATTCCCCAAATCACTGTTTAGCCGCCAAGCGCGGCTTTTCGGGCACGAATATAACGACCGTCGCCCATTTCCGTCCATTCGCGGCAGGCGTTCCGGGCCTTTATATAGCTGTCGTAGACTTTTTGGGTCTGTGTATCCGCCTGTCCGAATTCGCGCACGACTTCTTCGGCTACGCGACCGATGGTTACCATGATTTCGTCAGAGAAAAATCCAGGCTCCACGCCGTAAATGTTTTTGAGAGTCGCCAAAGCCCGGGCATTCTCAAATGTATATTCAGCGAGGCTGGTGTCATTGGCGGCTTTGGCGGCAAATTTTATCAGGGCCCTATCCGAGGTCGAAAGTGAATTCCAAATATCCAGATTAATTCCGATGGAGAGCGCCGCGCCGGGTTCATGAAAGCCGGGCGCGTAATAAAGAGGTGCTTCACGATAAAACCCGAGAGCCAGATCGTTCCACGGCCCGACCCATTCGGTGGCGTCGATAGCGCCCGATTGCAGCGCTTGATAAATTTCTCCGCCGGACAGTCGGACAGCCGCTCCGCCGAGACGCCGGATGACCTCGCCGCCCAGCCCCGGCATGCGTATTTTCAGGCCCTTGAAATCTTCCAGGGAGTTCATTTCCCTTTTGAACCAGCCTCCGGTCTGATGACCGGTATTACCCGCCTGTAGAGGTTTGATATTGAAATTTCCGGACAACTCATCCCACAAAGCCTGTCCGCCGCCAAATTCCACCCATCCCATAATTTCAACCGCGGTCATTCCCATGGGTACAGCCGTGAAAAATGAAAAGGCTTTGGACCTACCCTGCCAGTAATACTCGGCCGAGTGGTACATATCCGCCGCACCCGTGGACGTTGCATCAAAACATTCCAACGCTCCGACGAGTTCGCCCGCGGCATAGACTTTGATATCCAGACGCCCTTCGGTTATATCGTACACGGCTCTGGAAAAGCGCTTGGGCATTTCGCCGAGACCGGGGAAGTCCTTCGGCCAGCTTGTCACCATGCGCAGTTTACGCCGGTTTTTGTTGATAGCCGGCGTGGCGGTGGAGTCAGATACGTTCCTTTTGACTGTCCTTGTGCCCCTGCGACCAAGTACGCCGACAACGCCAGCGCCGGTGGCAAGGGCGGCGGCACCTGCGAGTATGTAACGGCGTTTCATTGTCGTGATTCCAACCGGCGCCATCCGGTCGGGCCGAGAACTTCGCAGGGTTTAAAAAGGGCCTTGTAGGCCATCTTCGGGCTGTCGGGGACCCAGTACCCAAGATAAAGATAATTCAGTTTTTCGGTTTTACAGCGTGTAATATGCTCTAGAATCATGAACTTGCCCGGGCTTTGTCTTGTAATGTCGGGGTGAAAAAAGCTGTAAACGAGTGACAGGCCATCAGACAGGCGGTCCATCAAAACGCAGGCGACCAGTTCCCCGTCATCTAAACGGTACTCCATGATTTCCGTCTGGCTGGCGCATTCCTCGACCATGGTCTTGTAACGGTAGTAATCCATTTGGGTCATGCCGCCGTCGGGATGACGATTGACTAGGTACTTTTGCATCAACGAAAATTGTTCCTGTGTCGCGATGGCCGGGCACACAGCGGCATTGAGATTTTGATTGCGCCTGATGATACGACGCATGGATTGCGTCGCTTCGAATTTTGAGGCACACACACGAAGAGATTGGCAGGCTTGGCAATTCTCACAGGCCGGGCGATAGAGCACATTTTGCGAGCGACGAAACCCGGAATGAGTCAAAAAGTTATTGAGATGCGGTCCGGACAGTGAATCAAGTTGCGTGAAAATTTTGCGTTCATGCCGCCCCGGGAGATAGGGGCAGGGCGTCGGCATTGTCATATAGAACTGAAGACGTTTGATACTAAACGGGCGCGTCATGAATTTACCTGTAGCCGTCTATCGTCATAATTTAAAGAAGAAGGGCAGCATAAGCGAGTAAACTATCCAGATCACAAGTACCAGAGGCACACCGAATTTGGTGAAATCCTTAAACTTGTACCGGCCGGGCCCCATGACCAGCAGATTGGTCTGATAGGCAATAGGCGTTGCAAATGAACAGTTGGATGCAAAAATGACTGTCAGGACAAGGACTACGGGATCAATACCTGTCTGCTCGGCAATGGACAGCGCGATAGGTGAGAACAGCAGGGCAGTCGCACTGTTGGAGATAAGATTCGTCATTAAAGCTATCATGAGAAACAGCGCAGCGATGAGAAATTGCGGCCCGAAAGGCTGGAAGACCTCGACCGTGCTATGAGCCAGATAGGCGGCGCCTCCGGTATTTTCCAAGGCTAAACCCATGGAGAATGCAGCTCCGATGAGCAAAAAAATTCGCATATCCAAGGCACGAACGGCTTGGCGTATGTTGAGACATCCGGCGACAATCATGCTCATGGCACCGGCAAGAGCAGCGATTTCTATGGGCAATACCCCTGTAGCCGCTGTAAGAATTGTTCCCAAAAAAATTAATCTTGCGGCCATGGACTTGCGTATGTCCGGCACCTCGGCTTTAGACCAGTCCAGTAACAGGAGATCACGATCATTACGCAGAGCCTGCATGTCCGAATCATATCCGAACAGCAAAAGCACATCTCCGGCCTCCAGACGGATATCCAGCATGCGCTTTCGGATCATCCGTGTACGTCGCTGAATACCGAGTACAAGACAACCTGTCTGACGCCGGAGGCCGGCCTGTTCAATATTGCGCCCAATCATCCGCGAACCGGGTGCAATGACGGCTTCGCTAATAACAATGGTATCGGTAGATGTATTGGCTTTGCTCTCATCATGGAAACCGGCAATGTTGAGCATGCCTTCGAGATATGTTTGATCAGATGACAGAAGCCCCGACAATGACTTGCGGGTTGCTGCAACAATGAGAATGTCGCCGAGTTGCAGTGTTTCTTCGAAAGGTGGAAGAAATCCGTGATCCCCGCGCTGGATCATACGAACGGTTACGTCCTTTAGCCTCGGATACAGCCCGGCCTTCGGTTTGGCTCCCTTCAGAGGATGTTTCTCGGTTATCCGGATCTGCGCAATGTATTGGCGGCCGGCTTCGCTAATTTCGGTTTCGAGGCTTTGACGGCGGGGGAGTAACCGCGGCGAGAAGAGGACAATATAGAATGCCCCGACAGCGGCGAGCACAAGGCCGGGACCAATCTGGGAGAAAAAACCAAGACTCTCTCCGTTTGTGCGAATATAAATATCATTGACCAGCAGATTGGTTGACGAACCGATTAATGTTGTCATGCCGGCAAGGATACATATAAAACTGAGCGGCATCATGTAAATGGAAGCGTTCGATCCCATCCGCGAAGCCATCGCTGTGAGTATAGGGATAAACATGACGACAACAGGTGTATTATTCATGAACATGGAGGTGCCAAATGCAATGAGAAACACCATGAAAAGGATGCGCCGGGGCCGTTTGTCCAGTTGCGCATTGATGTAGAGGATGGGTTCCTCAAGGGCACCTGTGTGGTAGAGTCCCTGACCAACAACCAATAAGGCCATAATGGCCACAAGAGCCGGCGCAGCAAAACCGGATAGAAGGCTGGCGCTATCAAGCCCCGTTGCTCCTGACGGCTTGAAAAAGTGAAAAAAAATCAATAATGCGACAATGATACCGACCGAGATGCTCTCAATGGAAAAACGCTCACGAAAGTACAAAAAGACAGCCACGGCGACAAAGCCTATCGTGGTCCACATCTGCCATGTGATCGTAATATCTGTTGTCAAGTTTATTCCCTCTCGACTTCATCGCTACCATGCAGTTATCTGGAATCATAGCGTTTTCATGAGGACTCATAAGAGTTTGCATGGATAAATAGGTGGCAAGATGTGCATTTCTGGGGTTGGGTGTGATGGGATATCCCATGGCTGGACACTTGGTGAAAGCCGGACATGAGGTAGCGGTCTGGAACCGGACACAGGCCAAATCGCGGCAGTGGATCACGGCCCATGGCGGACATGTCGGCAAGACCATTCCCCACGCTGTCAAGGATGCAGATTTCATTTTTCTTTGCGTTGGCGAGGACAAGGATGTTTATGCAGTGATGGACGAAGTTATCATGGCTGCGACATCAGGCGCGATTGTCGTTGATCACACAACCGCCTCATCCGAATGCGCCCGGACATGTTATGAGAATGCGTCCGGTAAGGGCTTGGGTTTTGTGGATGCACCTGTTTCCGGTGGTGAGACCGGGGCGATCAGCGGACAGCTGACAATAATGTGCGGCGGGGATAAGAGCGACTTCAACAGGGCCGACCGGATCATGCAGGTCTATGCCAAAACAACCAGACACATGGGGCCGTCCGGGGCCGGACAGCTAACAAAAATGGTCAACCAGATTTGCATTGCCGGTATTTTACAAGGCCTCGCAGAGGGGCTGCATTTCGCCCGGAAAGCCGGATTGGATGTAGGTGAGGTTGTCCAGGCTATAGGCAAGGGAGCCGCGCAAAGCTGGCAAATGGATAATCGCGCTGCCACTATGGGGCGTGACGAATATGATTTCGGCTTCGCTGTTGACTGGATGCGCAAGGATCTGGGGATGGCCATTCGTGCCGCCGAGGATATCGGGGCGCGACTGGATCTGGTCAGGCTTGTGGATGGATACTATGCCGATGTGCAGAATATGGGTGGAAACCGTTGGGACACGTCAAGTTTGTTAAGAAGGCTCACCTAACCACTCCGCTACCCGTGGAGCAAAATACGTCAGAACCCCGTCACATCCGGCACGTTTGAAGGATAGCAAACTTTCCATCACGATACGTTTTTCATCCAGCCAGCCGTTTTGTGAGGCGGCCATGAGCATCGCGTATTCACCGCTGACCTGGAAGGCGAAAGTCGGTACGGCGAATTCATCTTTTATGCGGCGGACAATGTCTAAATACGGCATTCCCGGCTTGACCATTATCATGTCAGCTCCCTCGCGCAGGTCCAGTTCAACCTCCCGCAGAGCCTCATCCGAGTTCGCCGGATCCATTTGATAGGTACGTTTGTCACCCTCAAGGACCGTAGCCGTACCAATTGCGTCGCGGTAAGGGTCGTAAAAAGCGGACGCGTATTTGGCTGCATATGACAATATGGAGACGTTTTCGTAGCCATTGGCGTCCAACACCTCACGGATGGTGCCGACACGACCATCCATCATGTCCGACGGGGCGACAATATCAGCGCCCGCCCCGGCCAGCATCAGCGCTCCTTGCGCCAGGGCTTCCACTGTCGGATCATTCAGAATTTTACCCCCGTCCATCAAGCCGTCATGACCATGATCGGTGTAAGGGTCGAGTGCGACATCCACAATCACCCCCAGTCCCGGTACAGCAGACTTTACAGCCCGCACCGCTTCGGGAACAAGACCTTCCGGATTGAATGCTTCCGATGCCTGCGCGTCCTTGAATTCGGGCTTGATATGCGGGAAGAGAGCAATAGCAGGAATACCGAGATCAACGGCTCTGCGGGCTTCACCGATGAGTTCCGAAACGCTGAGCCTGTATATATCCGGCATGCCGGGTACTGGATATCGTGGCCTGCCATCATCTGAAATCACAATCGTCCAGATTAAATCATCGACGCCTGAATGTGATTCGCGCACCAGCCGCCTTTGCCATGGGAACTGGCGGTTACGGCGCAGTCTTGACCGGGGGTAATTGAACACGCAAAATCTCCGTTTTTACGGGATATTATACACAAATTGACAGAGACCGCATTGCATCATTTAAGACATGGCAATCCTGCAAATCCTTTGCTACACGATACCTGAGGGTGTGCAATGACAGAGAAGTTCAAATCCTATTTTGAAAAAGCAGTCGGAAACGTCCGCGAAGAAGGGCGTTACCGCGTGTTCCAGGATATTCGCCGCAAGCGCGGACAATTCCCCAAGGCGACTTGGTATCCGGATGATATTTCCGAGCGTGAGGTTACAGTCTGGTGTTCCAATGACTATCTTGGCATGGGTCAGAATGAATGTGTTATAGAAGCCGTCAAGTCCGCCGTTGATGCGACAGGCACAGGCTCCGGCGGCACGCGCAACATTTCCGGTACGACCCATTACCATGTGCAGCTAGAGCGGGAGCTCGCTGGTCTTCACCACAAGAATGCCGCACTGGTTTTTACGTCCGGCTATGTAGCCAATGAGGCAACCCTTAGCGTGATGAGCAAAATTCTACCCGGACTTGTCATCTTTTCGGACGAGATGAATCACGCCTCCATGATTGCTGGTATACGCAATGCCCGGTGTGAGAAGCATATTTTCAAGCATAATAATTTGAAAGACCTGGAAGCTAAACTTCAAGCCATACCATTGGCTGTCCCCAAGTTGATTGTCTTTGAAAGTGTCTATTCCATGGATGCAGACATCGCTCCTGTTGAAGGTATTTGTGATCTCGCCGAAAAGTATAATGCCCTGACGTATATTGATGAAGTTCACGCCGTTGGCATGTATGGTCCGCGCGGAGGTGGTGTCTGCGAAGCGCGCGGTCTTATGGATCGCATAAGTGTCATTCAGGGAACCCTCGCCAAGGCTTACGGCATGATCGGTGGATATGTAGCGGCTGACGCGGTTATTATTGATGCTGTACGTTCCATGGCATCGGGCTTTATTTTCACGACGTCAATCCCGCCCAGCACGGCGGCGGGAGCCTTGCGAAGTGTGAAAATTCTGAAAATCAGTCCGGAAATCCGGCGGCGGCATCAGGAACGCACCGCCGCGCTGAAAGCGCGGTTTCGTACCGCCGGTTATCCCTTCATTGACGGTGAGACGCATATTGTGCCGCTCATTATCGGGGATCCGGTCGAGTGTAAAACCATGTCTGATCGCCTCATCGAGGATTTCAGCCTTTACGTTCAGCCTATTAACTTCCCGACTGTTCCCCGAGGCACAGAACGTCTGCGCTTTACGCCCAGTCCGTTCCACACAGACGCCATGATGGACGAATTAATGGCGGCCCTGAATGTTGTCTGGGCGGAATTCGAACCCAGATGTCATAACGTGATTTAGGGTCTGTGGCTTGACGCTCCAACAAAAAATCCATAACACAGAAATTCTGAACGGGGGGACCCTCATGGCTGTGACGAAACCCGAACCTCAATCCAGCGAGTATATCTCCCGGCCTCTCGCAGAGCATGATCCAGGTATCTGGGAGCCCATACAGAATGAACTCAAGCGCCAACAGCAGGAAATTGAGCTGATTGCGTCTGAAAATATCGTGTCGCAAGCCGTACTGGAGGCTCAAGGTTCAGTTCTGACGAATAAATATGCCGAGGGTTATCCGGGCAGGCGCTATTATGGCGGATGCCGATATGTGGATGTGGTTGAACAGTTGGCCATAGACCGGGCGTGTCGATTATTCGAATGCGGGTTTGCCAATGTGCAGCCAAGTTCCGGGTCGCAGGCGAATCAGGGCGTATTTCTCGCGCTGCTTCAGCCTGGCGATACGATTATGGGCATGGATCTGGCCTCCGGTGGTCACCTGACACATGGGGCCTCCCCCAATATATCCGGCAGATGGTTCAATGCTGTGACTTACGGTGTCGATCCGCAAACCCATTTTATTGATTATGATCAGGTTGAACGGCTGGCCGGGGAACACAAACCCAAACTGATAATCTGCGGGGGCTCGGCATACTCACGAGTCATGGATTTCAAGCGCTTCCGCGAGATCGCGGATAATGTGGGGGCGTATCTGCATTGTGATATGGCGCATTTTGCGGGTCTGGTTGCCGGGAAAGCTCATCCCAGCCCGTTCCCGCATGCTCACGTCATAACAACCACAACACACAAAACTCTGCGCGGGCCCCGCGGCGGTATGATTCTGACCAATGACGAGACACTCGCCAGAAAGCTTAATTGGGCCATCTTTCCGGGTTTACAAGGCGGACCCCTCATGCACGTTATTGCGGGCAAAGCAGTCGCTTTCGGTGAGGCTCTCAAACCGGAATTCCGGTCTTATGTCCGAGCCGTGATTGATAATTGTCGTGCCATGACCCATGCCTTGGTTGAATCCGGTTATGCAGTAGTATCCGGCGGGACAGACACACATCTGGCTCTTATCGACCTCTCACCCAAGGGTGTAAAGGGTAATGCTGCCGAAAAAGCTCTGGGCCGGGCCTATATCACCTGCAACAAAAACGGCATTCCCGGCGATCCCGAGAAATTCACTGTTACGTCCGGTATCCGCGTTGGATCCCCGGCAGGTACAACACGAGGCTTCGGTACGGCAGAATTCCGGGACGTCGGCCTGATGATGGCGGAAGTTCTGGATGCTCTGGCTGAAAATCCCCAAGGCAACCCGGATATCGAAGCCAGCGTGAAAGGACGCGTCATTTCGCTGACCCGGCGCTTCCCGATTTACGCATAGGGACGACACTCCTATAAAACGCCTATGCGTTGCCCGTTTTGTAATAGCGAAGACACACTGGTTAAAGACAGCCGCCAAGCCGAAGATGGCGCGGCTGTGCGTCGTCGTCGGCTTTGCAACAGCTGCGCCGGGCGATTTACGACATTTGAGCGCGTTCAACTACGCGAACTCACGGTCATAAAGCGCACAGGAAAACGTATGCCGTTTGAGCGGGACAAACTAACCCGCTCGATTCAGATCGCCTTGCAAAAGCGCAATATCAATCCTGACAGGTTGGAGCAAATGGTCAGCGGTATTATACGACAACTTGAAAGCAGCGGGAATTCCGATGTGACCTCTCAGCAGATAGGCGAGCTGGTTATGCAGGGCCTCGCGGCCATGGATAGTGTGGCCTATGTCCGCTATGCGTCCGTTTACCGGGACTTTAAATCCACGGAAGATTTTGACGAGTTTATTGTTGAGGAAAAACTTGGCCGGTCACCAGACAGTAAAGACAAATAGTTGCTTTCGCGTCCCAAAGTCACTCTGAAGCTTGCAACCTCGCTTGACGGAAAAATTGCGCTTGCCAACGGCGATTCGGAATGGATTACCGGTCGGGCCGCCAGGGAGGCCGGTCGTCGTTTGCGCGGATCACACGATGCGATATGCGTGGGAGCAAACACGGCGATTATCGACAACCCGCAGCTGACTGCGCGCATACACGGTTTGTCCGACCCGGTGCGAGTGATTTTTGACTCGCGGTTACGCCTTTTGCCGGAGTCAAATCTCGTCCAGACAGCCGAAGCGACACCGCTCTGGATTTTTTGTTGTAACCATGAAAGTAAAAAAGCGGATACTTTGAAATCCCGCGGTGTGACACTCCTGCCGGTTTTCCATGACAATGGCCTAAGTATTGAAGCTGCGCTTGATATGCTGTTTCGTCGGCATATTAAAACGTTACTGCTTGAGGGTGGCGGGCAATTAACGGCGGGTTTCCTGCGCCTTGGCGTCATAGACCGGATTGAGTGGTTTCGCGCCCCCATTATTCTGGGCGGGGATGGGCGCAGCGGAATAGGCAATTTAGGGATTGAAGATCTTGACATGGCGCACACTTTCAATCGAGTCAGCGTTGAGGGGCTGGGCAGGGACGTGCATGAAGTTTATGAACGGATAATTTGAGCGTGTTCACAGGCATCATCACAGATATCGGCACCATCCGCGATATCCGCCGCCAAACAGGTAGAGAGTCGGGTGACACCCGCGTGGAAGTCTACTCCGGTTATGATTTTTCGAATTTGGACATCGGGACATCGGTTTCTCACTCCGGTGCATGTATGACTATAGTTGAAAAAAACAGTGATGAAAAAGGTCAATGGTTCGGGGTTGACGTGTCTGATGAGAGTTTATCGAAAACGACCATGGGTGACTGGGCGATAGGCGAAAAAATCAATCTGGAAAGAGCGTTAACAGGAAAAGATGAACTCGGTGGTCATTTGGTGACCGGGCATGTGGATGGCGTGGGAACGCTTGTCTTTCGTGAAGAGGCTGCGGGGTCTCTTAAACTGACCTTTGCAGCCCCGACAAAGCTCATGTTCGGGATTGCATCCAAGGGATCCATCACGATTGACGGCGTATCGCTAACGGTCAATGAGGTTTTTGGTAACAGTTTCACCGTAAACATTATCCCGTATACTGCGGACGCTACGACACTCGGCTCATTACAGCAGCGTGACAAGGTAAATCTGGAAATCGACCTCATCGCGCGTTATGTGGCGCGGTACTTGGAGAATATAAAAGGTCGTCATGCCGGTTAAACTCAACGAGGCGACATTCGGGGATGTCTGTCATTTGGCGACACCGGAAGAGATCATCAACGATGCCCGGAACGGTCGGATGTACATACTTGTGGACGCCGAAGACCGCGAGAATGAGGGCGATCTTGTCATTCCTGCGCAATTTGCCACACCGGATGCCATTAATTTTATGGCAAAACACGGCCGTGGTCTGATTTGCTTGGCCATTGAACAGGCCAAAGCCGATGTACTCGGCCTTCGTAACATGTCAGCCGAGAACAAGTCCCGGTATGAAACCGCCTTTACCCAATCCATTGAAGCCCGCGAAGGTGTTACGACGGGAATCAGCGCCGGAGATCGCTCTCACACAATCCAGGTCGCGATTGATCCTGACACGCGTACCGATGATATCGTATCACCCGGTCACATGTTTCCAGTTATCGCCAGGGACGGCGGCGTCCTGGTGCGCACGGGCCATACCGAGGCTTCTGTCGATATCTCGCGTATGGCGGGCCTTAACCCTTCGGCTGTCATTTGTGAGATCATGAACGATGACGGCACAATGGCGCGTCTGCCGGATTTGGTAAATTTTGCGCAGTTTCACGGTCTCAGGATTTGTACTATTGAGGATCTGGTCGCTCACCGAATGAAGCGGGACCATTTTGTCAGGCACGTGGCGTCCAGTGAGTTTACATCCCAGAGCGGCGACAAATTTAAAATCCATGTCTACCGAAACTATCTTGATGGGCTGGAACATGTGGCTTTATCAAAGGGTGAACCGGCGAAGGGTGGAGAGAGCCTTGTGCGTGTTCACAAAGTTGATTTTGCCGGTGACGTCCTGTATGAAGCCAGCCCTCGCGCCGGTCTCATCTGGGACGCCATGAAACAGCTCGCCGCCCATGACGGGCATTCGGTGTTGGTTCTCATCCGTGAGGGCAGCATTGATACGCTTCTTGAGCGTCTTGGCGCTCGTAAAAGCCAAATTGATAACAAGGAACAACTTATCCGCGAATATGGTGTGGGAGCGCAAATTCTTGTTGACCAAGGTGTTGATAAGATGCGTTTAATTACCAACACAATGCCAAGGCTCATCGGGTTGGAAGCCTATAATCTCGAACTTGTCGGCATTACACCGCTTATCAGCAGGAGGCAGTCATGAGCAAACGTGTCCTGATCGTTGAAGCCCGTTTCTATGATGATATTTCCGGTGCGCTGCTGGAGGGGGCGAAGGAGGTTCTCGAAAAAGCTGATTGTGAATACACCGTTGTCACAGTCCCCGGCGCTCTCGAAATTCCGCATGTGATTTCATATGCCGTCCACGCAGATGCAGGTTTTGACGGTTATGTCGCTCTGGGTTGTATCATCCGGGGTGAAACGACCCACTATGATTATGTCTGCCAGGAATCAGCTCGCGGCCTGATGGACCTGGGCGTACAAGAACACCTCGCGATCGGAAATGGCATCATCACAGTCGAAAATGAGTCGCAAGCTTGGGCGCGAGCGCGTAAGGACGAGAAAGACAAGGGCGGTTTTGCAGCCGACACTGTCTTGAAAATGATGAAAATCCGCGAACAGCTCTCCTCTTATCGTCATGGATAACCCGCACGCCCGAAAACGCCGTACTGCCAGACTGGCCGCAGTTCAGGCACTCTACCAGATGGATGTCGGTGGCGCGGGGTCGAAAACCGTCATCCGTGAATTTACCGATTACCGCTTCGGCTTCAAGGAAGAGGGCGACGTGGTGGTCGCGGACGAAGCCTTTTTTGAAGATGTTGTGCTCGGCGTCGTACGCGAGCAGAGCCATATCGATGAAACCATATCTGATCATCTCAGCGAAAAATGGTCGTTCGATCGCCTTGATCTGACCTTGCGGGCTTTGATGCGTTCCGCCGTTTACGAGACTATCGCCCGTCCAGACGTCCCGGCGCTCGTCATACTTGATGAGTATGTGACTTTGGCCGTCAGATTTTTTGACGAAAAACAGGCAGCGTTTGTCAACGCAACGCTCGAAAAAGTGGCCAGGAAAGTCCGCACCGCCGAGTTTGGTTTGACGGGTGCTGCTTGAAACTTTCTCTTGAGTTCGTGGATGAGTTTGAGTTCATAAAAACATGCCTGGCCCCTCTTGCCGGGCCGGAAGGGCTGAAACTGCAGGATGATGCGGCGGTGATGACTCCGCTGCCCGGCCTGGACCTGATCCTCGCTACAGACACTATGGTTGAAGGCGTCCACTTTCCAAACGGGCATTACGGCGGCGATACCGCGGAAAGACTTCTACGTGTAAACTTGTCCGATCTGGCCGCCAAGACCGGAAGACCCGTCGGTTATCTCCTGTCAATAGCATGGCCAAAAAATGTTAGTGCGGAACTTATGCAGGGATTTGCGAGCGGTTTGCGCGACGTCCAAAAGGCTTATGATTTCAGGCTTTATGGTGGCGACACGGTCAGCACGTCCGGGCCGATGGTGGTCACGGCTACGCTGATTGGCGTGGTACCCGAAGGTCAAATGGTGAAAAGGGCGGAGGCTCAAGCTGGTGATGACATATGGGTGACAGGGAGTATCGGGGATGCCTGTCTGGGGCTGAAATATGTGACAGGACATGACATCACGCCCGTACCTGACGGTGAAGCGCTCTGGCTGTGGGAAGAGGCTTATTTGCGACCCCAGCCGCGACTGTTGATACGCAAACTCCTCCGGAAATACGCATCAGCCTCAATTGATGTATCCGACGGCCTACTCGCCGATATCGGACATATCACGACGGCGAGTAAATTGGGATGTAAAATCTACACGGCGGATGTGCCGTTGTCAGCCCCTACCCAAAAGTGGCTTTCAGGGCAAGGTGATTCACAAAAAGCTATTGTTGAACTCGTCACAGCCGGAGATGACTACGAGATTGTTTTCACAGCATCTCCCGACCACAAGGAGGATATTGCCAGAGAATACAAAAACTTGGGTGTGCACGTGGCATGTATCGGACAATGTATGACGGGAAATGACGTCACATTGCTTGATCCAAATAATAAAAGTTTCTACGCAGAACCAGCAGGTTACAAACATTTTTAGACATTTTGGCTTCCACAGGAAACCCAGCTGCGCAAACCGGGCCGTGGTTTTGTTACAGATCCGCCTGTCGGTTTAACGGCCTCCGGGTCCACCACCTCCCCCGGGGACATCCCGTTGACCCGCCAGACGATCTGTCGGGATGGCGCCTATCGTACCGAAAATTTGCTCAAGCACTGACAACTCGCGGCCGCGGGTAGGGGTTTTCCGGTTGACATAGTCAACATATTGCCCGTCTTCTATGCCGTATTCGGCAACTTTGGTGACCGCGCCGTCCTCGTTAAAAGAAATCGCTGTAATTGTCCGCTCCTCAGTAAGGGGACGCAGATAGGCAAAGCGCCGCCGTACGGAGTTTACATAATACCATGTATCTGTATCCAGCTTTTCATCGAATGTACCTTTGACGGACGGATTGCCAAGACTGGCCAAGACAGTGGCTTTGGTATCTGCACCCGGTGCTACAGCCTGAGGCTTGGCGTCTTCAAGCGGCACATAGCCGTGGGTACGGAGGATCGGGTTACAGGCCGGGACAAACAGAGCAAGGCCCGATATGGCCAAGACTTTGACAAAATAACGCAACGGCTCTCACATCATTCATGCTAACTGGCACAGTGGTAGCCAAGCAGGCATAACCTGACAAGCCTGTTATGCAAAATTTACGGAGTTTTCATTGAGCTTTTTTTCTCGACTTCTGGGCCTTGAATCACCTGCCCGGTGTGGCGGTGAAAAGCTTTATCTAAATATTCTCGCCCAATCGCGGCAGCGGACATTTTATCGGGATGGCGGGTTCGCCGACAACTACGAAGGCCGGATTGAAGTACTCACACTGCATATGAGCATTTTTCTGGCGCATCTGCGTAACCTCGGCGAGAACGGCAGGGGGCTGGCGCAGGGGCTGTTTGATTCCATGGTTGATGATTTCGATATCGCTTTACGCGAGGAAAGCCTGACCGATACAGGTGTGTCCAAACGTATAAAACCGATCGTACGTCTGTTCTACACACGTGCACAGACCTATGATCGGGCATCCGGTCAGGTTGAAGAGCTGAATGCCGTGATAAGCGCCGCCCCGGAAAGTCAGGTTTCGGACGGATTCGCACAATCAGCTGCCGCCTACCACATCGAATTGACGAATTATGTGAAAGGTCTGACCCTTGGCCGGATCGCGAATCTTGATTTCAGCTATCCGGCCCTGAGATAAATATCAAGACTGTTGCGAAATTGCGCGTGTTGAGGCTGTTTTGAGTGAGGTCAACCGCCAGTTGAGCGCGCACGGGCTGAAAGTGGAGCATGCGACGGTGGTTGAAGAAGGGTAACACATTATACTTTGGCCACAAGGGCTTTTTGGCGCAGCGATGGCGCGGGCCATGTGGAGGTTGTGCCTGTCCGTCCCGCGAACGCAGGTGAAGCGCCCCATCTGACGCACCTGTTCAAGGGATGCAAGGCGGTGCGTGTTCCGGCGGACAAGGCCTGTTCCAGTGAGACGAACCGCGCGGTGCTTGCCCGCTACATCACGCGGGAGAAAGTCAAGGCGGAACAGACCTTCGAGGCAGTGGCGATGAATCTGCTCAAGGCGGCCAACCGCATTGACCTGGTGGCTGCGTGAGGGGCAGTCCGTCCGAAATTGTCTGATACCGCAAATGTCAGAGCGGAAAGTACACGCGTCAGCACCAGACACCCGCGCGCCGGGCCCGAAAACGGCGATAACCCCCAAGTCTTGGCGAATCCGAATAAATTCGCAACAGTCTTATATCACTAAAAATTTCAACGCTTACCGGATTAGGCATTCCCCAGGGGCCGTAAATATGGCACACACTCCACCGATGATGAGACCGCTGGTAATATCTATTGACGCCATGGGCGGGGATAACGCACCCAACGTGATCGTCGAGGGTGTTGAGTATTATCTGAATAACAGTCCGGGGAAATATCAGGTCAAATTTTTCCTGCACGGGGACGAAACCGAACTACAGCCTCTGCTCTCGGAACAGAAACAGGCGGCGGCCCATGCAGAGATCAAACATAGCTCTGAACACATCACAATAGATACCAAACTTTCCCATGCCTTACGTCACGGGCAGCAGATGAGCATGTGGAGGGCCATCGAGTCAGTAAAAAACGGTGAGGCAGATGCGGGTATATCTGCGGGTAACACGGGTGCACTTATGGCCATGTCGCGCATGATCCTGCGTATGAAAGGTGGTATGCAGCGCCCGGCACTTGCGGCTATCTGGCCGAACATAACCGGCATGTCCGTGATCCTGGATGCCGGGGCCAATGTAACGTGCACTGCCGCGCAACTGATGAAGTTTGCCGTGCTTGGAGATACTTATTTCCGCTCCCTCTATCAGGTCGAAAAACCGCGCATTGCCATCCTCAACAATGGGACAGAGGGCACCAAGGGTAACAAAACCGTCCAGGAGGCCCACAAGCGTTTGAGCGAAAGCGAGATCGGTCTGAACTATGTCGGATTTGTCGAAGGTAACTGCATATCCTCCGGAGACATAGATGTGGTCGTCACGGACGGATTTACCGGTAACATTGCTGTCAAGACTGCTGAGGGCACAGCCCGGCATATCGGAATTTTGTTTAGGGAGACCCTGCAGTCGACGCTCTGGTCACGCTTTACGGCGTTTCTGAATTATATCAGGTTCAGACGGCTGAAAGAGATGATGGACCCGCGCAAAATGAATGGCGGCGTTTTCCTGGGGCTGAACGGCATAATTATCAAAAGCCACGGCGGCACAGACTCTGTCGGTTTTGCCAATGCCGTTTCAATTGCAGTTAAACTGGCGCGTAGTTCCATGCTTGAAGACATGGAAAAAACCCTCATGGTGCTTCACAATGAAGATGACGATACGGGATTTTTGGGATGAGCGAAATTCGGGCTGTCATATCCGGTGTCGGAGCCTGTCTCCCGGATCGAGTTATGACTAATGCCGAAATATCCGCCTTTGTTGATACATCCGATGAATGGATTGTTGAACGCACCGGAATCCGGCAACGGCACATCGCAACGGAAACTGAATATACATCACACCTTGGGGAACGTGCCGCCAGAGAGGCGCTTGATAATGCAGGATTGTCACCGAATGACATCGACTTGATTGTCGTTGCGACCACGACGCCGGATTATACCTTCCCCGCCACGGCCACCATCATACAGAATCGTCTTGGCGTGTATCACGGCGCGGCATTCGATATTCAGGCTGTCTGCAGTGGTTTTATCTATGCGCTCAAAGTCGTCAAAAATATGGTAATTACCGGGGCATCAAAACGGGCCTTGGTCATCGGCGCCGAAACATTCTCGCGTATTCTGGACTGGGAGGACCGGACAACGTGCATCCTGTTCGGCGATGGGGCAGGAGCCATGGTGCTTTCAGGCAAGGCGGATACAGATCAGGGTATTTTGAGCAGCTTCATCCGCTCGGATGGTCGACACAAGGACCTGTTACATGTTGATGGCGGTCCATCAACGACAGGAACAGTAGGCCACGTGCGTATGATCGGCAATCAGGTTTTTCGTTACGCTGTCAAAGATATTGCCCGGGCCATGGAATTATGCGCTAAACGTGCAGGATTGAGCATTGCCGATATTGACTGGTTCGTGCCGCACCAAGCCAATCAGCGTATTCTCGACGGGGTAGCCAGAAAGCTTAAAATCCGTACGCAACAGGTTGTTTCAACTGTCGCTGAACATGCCAATACCTCTGCTGCCTCCGTCCCGTTGGCGTTTTATACAGCCGTCAAGGATGGCCGGATCAGGAAGGGTGATCTTGTCATGATGGAAGCCTTCGGTGGAGGATTCACCTGGGGCGCATCGCTCGTGCGTTACTGAACAACGTAAAACTCTTGATTTTAAGAGATTTTTCTTGCACCGTCCTTGAATTTTCGACTTATATACAGCTTCTGCAAAGAGGGACCTTATATGAGCACAGGCACAGTGACTCGTGCAGATTTGGCGCAGGCTGTCTACAGGGAAATCGGTTTGTCCCGTACCGAAAGCGCACAACTTGTTGAGTCCGTTATTGATCACATTACCGGTTCGCTTCTGCGAGGCGAAAATGTCAAACTTGCCGGGTTTGGTACGTTCAGCCTGAGCGACAAGAAAGAGCGCATTGGCCGTAATCCGAAAACGGGAGAATCTGTCCCCATCAGTCCGCGACGCGTCCTTACCTTCAACCCCTCTCGAATCATGAAAGAACGTGTCAACTCAGCCTTGACCGCAGACTAAATCCGCGAGTCTCTGTCGGGGAAATGATAATGCAATCAAAAACCACCCGGGCGTTCAGGACCATCGGCGAAGCCGGCGAAGAACTGGGGTTGCAACCGCATGTTTTGCGCTTTTGGGAGTCAAAATTTCCGAACATCAAGCCCATCAAACGTGGCGGAGGACGACGCTTCTACCGCCCGGAAGATATCGAATTTCTTCGCGGTATCAAAGTTTTACTGCATGAAGAGAAACATTCCATCAGGGATGCGCAGACACTCATCCGCCGGAAAGGGGCAGCAGGTGTCGTTGATCTGGGCCGGTCCGTGGAACAGGCCGCCCAACCTAGGGACATTAAAGACACTGTTCTGATACCGGAACGCATTCAGAGTACGGATATGCAAAATAGCCGGAAGACTAAAAACGACACGAGTGCGGGGCCAACGGGAAAGGCCAGTGAGTCAGAAACTGTAATCCCTCAGCATGTACCCGGGCGTGCGGGCTCCCGCGACCGCATCCTGTCCGCGTCGCGGAGTAACGCACACAAATCTGAACTTCAAGGGAAGTCTGCAAATTTGAGGGATTTGGAAGATGCACTGACACGGATAAAATCTTTGAAAGTTCGCTGGGAAGCCTTCATCAAGAGGAATAGCTAAAGCAGAAAACCTGTGGATAGGAAGAGATTCGAACCCCGGACAGGTTCGCACCAGTGCCGATCTTCAAGACCGGTGCTTTCAACCGCTCCTTTACCCACCCGGACAGGGATCAAATATGCCGACGACTTCACCGGTGCGGAATGGGGTGCCCGGGACGGGAACGCCTGCACGTATTTTCCGTATACGCCTTTTTGTGATGACAATCCTATGTCTCTTGCGAATGTCTTTCCTAGTGTTACGACATCTCGCGATGTTGCGTCCAGAATGTCCAGAACGTAATGTTATCGGCGGGGTCGGATAGGGTCGCGAGAACGGATTTTTGTTCTGTTCCCGTGGGTGTGCGGTTGACGTTGTTTTAGATGAGAGGAAGATCCATGAAACCTTCTCAATATCTTGCTAAAAAGCATCGTGCCGAAGGGGCTTGTTCTGGCATCGGTTGTCGGTCTGGCGCCGCCCGCCCTCGGTTTTCCAATTCACCCTGCTGGCTGAAAATAACACGAGGGGGAGCAGTACCTGTCTTGACTATGAAGCAACTGCCGGTGATGGTGTTCTGGGCTATATGGTCAGAGGTGATGCGTATATCCAGTCTGTGTTGTTTGACTGCCCGAATCTGATGACAACAGATACAGCAAACGGTGATGATCCGGCCGCAGGTCGACTCGTTGCCGATGAAGTGGGTGGCAATGGGGCCAACAATTTTATAGACTCCAATACTCTTGACGGCTTCCTTCCGGGGCCGACAGAACGGGGTATCGTGCCGCTTGAAAGCGACTATGCCGGTGCTTTCGGTCAGCGGGAAACACAGGCTGATAACTGGACGGCGGGCTGGACGCGGGACCTGCTGCTGCCGCCGGTGTGCCCGGAGGGGACCGGGGATGCCGGTTATGACGTTGACGGAGAACGCGCCTGTTCCCCCCGACTTCCGTAATACCAGCGGGACTGTGACCGGGGAAGCTCCCCTGACCCGCGATAATCTGTGCGCCCTTGCCGAGTCGTGTTGGTGTCGGGGTCGGCGGGATGGCAGCAGGCGGCGACGAAGTTGCGCTTGTCATCAAGCCGGGCGTTACGGTCTTCGGTCGTAACGACGTGGATCATATCGTTGTATCCACACAGGCCGGGCGCGGAGGCCGACCCTCTTTACGCCTGAAAACGATGTAAGGTGCGTTTCCGACGCTTGGTGGCAGCGCCGGACATGCAGCCTGGAAACCTGTGATCCCTGTTGCGCGGCCCTGTCGTTTTGGATCACACGGAAGCCCGGGAGGCGGACGCTACAGGAAAACATGTCAAACCATGAAGTCTGATCCGCATGTTTGTTTCTTGTAACGTCCCTCACTCATGGCGGATCGTGTCGGAAAAGATGGAGCAGCTAGGCTGCCGCCGATTCCGACGTTGTCACATATTTTTCGGCTTCTCCAAGTTGTGCCGGAA
Organism: Hyphomonadaceae bacterium; assembly: GCA_014324115.1. Lineage (GTDB taxonomy): Bacteria > Pseudomonadota > Alphaproteobacteria > Caulobacterales > Maricaulaceae > JACOMS01. The sequence continues at coordinate 45,225 of JACOMS010000005.1, read as the reverse complement.
GTTTTCCCGTAAGCGCAGAAAAGAACATTTTGTAATCGCCGACAAGCGACCAGAGCGGATAGGTGAATGTGGCGGGCCTGTTCTTCTCTATGAAGGCATGTGATATCCACGCAAAGCCGTATCCGACCAACGGAATACAGAGCCAGAATAATAGACTCACGAAAATGCCCAGTATAAGGAATACAAAGGTGAACGCCGTGCCGACATAATGCATCACGCGACAGGCAGGCTGCCAATGCTCGGACAGGTAATAGGGGTAAAACTCGGCAAAAGATTTGAAAGGGCGATTTGAAATGTCCATACTCATGATTAACTCCCCCATGATTAACTCCATGGCTTCGTTATGACCTGAATTCTGAATCGGGTCAAAACTTATCCAATAGAAAGCATCAAACAAGGACCCTTGGATTCATAATGTTTTTGGGATCAAACGTTTTTTTGATGGCTCGCAACATGGTGATTTTGATCGGATCAGCCCGCTTGGCCAGATCATCTTTTTTCATGACCCCGATGCCGTGTTCGGCCGAGATCGAACCGTCAAAGCAGTCGACTACGTCAAATACCGCTTCGGACATGTCTGGCCAATGTTCGAGATAAGCGTCTTTATCCATGTTTTCGGGCTGAAAGACATCATAATGAATATTGCCGTCGCCAAGGTGACCAAAGGCAAACGGTTCACATCCGGGGACAGTTTTTTGTACCGCTCCATAGGCCACATCCATGAAGTCCGGGATGCGATCAATCGGAATGGTGATATCGAATTTGATGGACGCGCCGTAGGGTTTTTGTGCCGCTGACATATGTTCGCGGAGCATCAGCAGGTTAGACGCCTGTGTTTCCGATTGTGCAATGACGGCATCATTGACCAAACCCTCCTGAAGCGCGGCGCCAATAACTGATTCGGCGATTGACAACCCCATATCACTGTCTCCGACTTCCCAATCAATGAGGGCGTACCAGGGGTGAGCATCCGTAAACGGGTCTCGCATACCGGGGATATGTTGTATTACCAGTTCGATGCCTTTGCGCGGCATGACCTCGAACATGGCCAGAGCCTCGCCGACCCGACAGCGATCCAGCAAGGCGAGGGCGTCAGCGATACCGGTTATACCCACCATGACCCGCTGAATTTGTAAGGGCTGTGGAAAGAGTTTGAGACTGGCGGCTGTGATGATGCCCAGCGTACCTTCGGCTCCCAGAAACAGCCGTGAAAGATCGTAACCCGTATTGTCCTTGCGCAGGTCTGTGAGTCCATTGAAAATGTCTCCATTCGGCAGAACCGCCTCGACACCGAACACAAGATCCTTAGCCGTGCCGTATTTCAATACGTGCATGCCGCCGGCATTTGTTGAAAGATTACCACCGATAGTGCAGGAGCCCTCGGAGGCTAGGGAGAGCGGGAATTTGCGCCCCGCAGCTTTTGCGGCTTCCTGAACAGCGAGTAATGTCACGCCGGCCTCGGCGATGAGGGCATGTGTTGCGGGATTTACTGAACGGATTTTGTCAAGGTGTTTCGTCAACAAAAGCACTTCATTCCGGGGTATCTGTCCTCCAACCAGTCCGGTGTTTCCGCCCTGTGGCACAATTTTAATATCATGGTCGGAACATATTTTGACGGCGGTTTGTACCTCTCCCGTGTCTGCGGGCATGAGCATAAGCGGTGTTTTGCCAAAGTATTTATCCCGCCACTCCACCAGGTACGGTGCAATGACCCCGGTGTCTTCTGTCCAGCTTTCACGGGGCAGGGCGGATTTAAGTGTGTCGAGACCGGCTGACATGGGAACATTATAGCCGGGCCGCATGGTTATGGCACCTGCTTATTTTCCACGGCGCTATGCAAGCAGTTTGTACCTGGCGCGATGGGCCATGTCTCTGACGGTGGCAAGGGGATTTTTTTGCCGGAAAACATGCCGGTCATAAATGTTATCTCGCCCGGATGCCGGTTCTGCCCGGTGATTCTCAAATACAATTTTGCTGACGACATTCATCAGATTGTGTTTTGTCAAGGTGAGTTTTCGGGCTTCCTTAACCGCATCCGCCCGTTTTTCGTTTTCGCTGCTTTCCATGGCTTCAAGAATGATTTTCGTGGATGTTGCAATGTCGAATATGTCTATGGCAATAAAACTGTCCCTGGGGAAATAGTCCGACAGGTTTGGCGCACCGTGGTAGAAGGGCAGGCAATAGGCCAGATAGCTGTCCGTTATTTTTTCGGTCCAGTGATGCGGCTCAAGATGGTTTTCGATGGCGATGTGATAGCGATAGGCATCCATCGCCTCGGCTTTGTCGTGCATCGCGCGTACGCCCCATCCAAACCATTCGAGGCGATCCCCCAGAACAGATTTCAGATGTTCTGTGAACCGGTAACGTGCCCTGAACGCGGGCGACATTTGTTTGGATGAGCACACGATGGACAGGTCTTTTGTTTTTCGAGGTGGCGGTGTGGCCATATATTCGTCAATGTCGGTGTAATACCCGGCAACATTGCGGCCTGGTCCTGCGCTCGCATCCATGGGGCGACCGTGATACCAGCGCAAGGGTGGTGTGTGAAAAATATGATTCGGGTGATTGATAATGTGTTTGGGTTGCACACTTAGCACGTGTCCGAACTGACGCAGAAATTGCGGACCGTAGATTTTAACGGACGACGGCTCTGTTGTGATGAAAAGTGTATTCTCGCGCGCGCAGGCCAGCGGCTCAATCCGGCTTGATTTTTTGTCGCCTCCCGGAAACGGCAGGCCTTCATAGACAACAAGCCAGTCGTACGCCCGCGCGTCCATATCGAACGTAAACTCACACTCCCCGATAACCGGATCACGCCCCGGGAAAAGAGAAAGCCAGAGCGCCGCGTCCTGATCCGCAGCAACCCTGGCAATGAATTTAATATGCAGGCGGGCCACTACCTGGCCATCATATTATCTCTCAAGGATCGAAATTCCGTACCTTCATACCAGTTCGGCCAGTCCCGGGAATTAGCCAGATCATAGCCTAACTCGAACAGAATTTCCGTGCTCTGCTCAAGGCCGGACAAATCCCAGCTACTGTCATATTCATCACCGGGCTTGTGATAGCGCTCGGCTACATACTCATCGGAAAATGCTTCACCGTAATCCGTGCCGTTGATGACGTGGTCACGCCCGCTGTCAGCGTAGAGCATGGGCACGCCGAGCTTGGCCAGACTGATATGGTCGGATCGGTAATAATACCCCGCTTCCGGGGTCGGGTCTGGGACAATATACATGTTGCGGGATTCCAGAATGGCTCCCAGTCGGTCCTCCAGTTCCGAAGAACCGTAACCTACGACGATCATGTCCCTGGTTTTACCGACGGGCAGAATGGCGTCGATATTTATACCCGCAACCGTTTTATCGAGTGGTACGAGAGGGTCCTCACTGTAGTAGGAAGAACCGAGAAGCCCGGACTCCTCGGCTGTGACCGCAATGAAAATGGCTGATCGTTCCGGTTTGCCCCTCTGCACGAAAGCCTCCCCGATCTCAATAATGGCAGCTGTCCCTGTCGCGTTATCGACAGCACCATTATAGATGTTGTCGCCTGTCAGGTCAGGGTTCTTGCCTAGGTGATCCCAGTGGGCCATATAAAGTACATACTCATCCGGATACCGGGTGCCGGTGATACCACCGGCTACATTGCTGGATTCGACGGTCTGGATCGTCTGATCAAGGGTTGCATCCAGGGTCAGTCCTTTCATGGCGACAGGTGTAAAGCCCCGGTTCATGGCGGTTTCTTTCTGAACCTCAATATCCATGCCAGCCGCCTCAAACACGGCCTTGGCCGCATCATAATGCAGCCAGCCTTCAATCTGTACGCGCGATGCACCGCCGTCAGGGCGAACAAGATCATATTGTGTGCCTGTCCAGCTACCGGATACGACCTCCCAACCATAACTGGCGGGCTCTGTTTCATGAACAACCAGAGCTGCAGTGGCGCCCTGCCGCCCCGCTTCTTCGAACTTGTATGTCCAGCGGCCGTAATAGGTCATGGCATTGCCTTTGAAGAGGTTTTCGTCCCCGGTTGCAAAGCCCGGATCATTGACCAGCATGACCACGGTTTTTCCCTTCACATCAAGCCCGGCGTAATCGTTCCAGCCGAATTCCGGCGCAATGATCCCATAGCCGACAAAGACCAGCTCGCTCTCTTTGACACTCAGGGTTTTATCAAGGCGCTTGGTCCAGAATACGGAATTTGTGTCCTGATCCGAGACCAGAATTTCCGTTTCACTATTTGCTATAGTCATTGTGGAGGAGGGGAGGGTGATCGCCCCGGTCAGTTTCATCGGTTGATAATAGGTGCCGCCGATGCCCATGGGTTCAAGTCCCGCGGCTTTCATCTCATCGGCAATATATTGTGCGGCAGCCCGTCCGCCCGGTGTGCCCGGCGCGCGGCCTTCATATTTATCGTCCGAGAGCTCGGAAATGCGACGCCCCAGATCAACCGCCGAGACAAAAGGCGGTATATCAACCGCAGGATCCCCTTCCACCCCCGGCCCGCAGGCGGCCAAGCCTGTACATGACAAAACCAATGCGCCTGAAAATCCCGTCCAAGCGTCCGTCCATTGTTTCCTTCTTCCTGTATCCTTTGAGAATTTTTCTAATCTCTTCATAATCCACAACGTATTGATACCATGAAGGAGAACAACCATCCATATCATCCTGAATGGTCATATCGGCTCCTCACTCCATTAGCTCCGTGGCCTTCCATTTTCTACAATACAGCAGAACAACGTCCCGGTCTCTTTCTTCCGAAAGAAAAGCGGGTCTTGTCCCGGGACCTGAAAGAACTCTCTTCAGGAGCTTTGAACATTTTTCCAGTCCTGGAAAGTCCTGTATACCTTCCCGAGGGGAATTGTCCAGCCGAACCAGCATCCCGAGTCTTTTGAGGCGATGGCCTTCTCAAGCCACCTTCTCTGTGTCTTTGAAAGACGGTCCAGGAAACTATCGTCCTTAGCATATGGCTCTATTTCCATGAGTTGACGAAAACATTTTTTCGAGTGAAGTTTTTGTTTCTTTTCGGGGGTCATTGCTGTGTCTCCTGCATGCTGTACCTGGCTCTATAGAGTGTATCTCATACGTCGTCCATGCCACTCCTCCCATTAAAATCATATCTTCACATTGATGCAAGGGTGAAAAACGTGCTGCCACGCTTTGACCGGTTTGTCACATGGGCGAAAGCTTTGATGCCGCGTTTGGAAAGGATGCTGATTTTGAAACACCTTTTTCCGGAGACCGCATGCCTGCCGGGTTTTGTTGCGTGTCGTGTACATGATGAAATCGTGGATACAGTGACCGCGTCGGATGTAACCCATACCGCAAAGGCCGGGGACTCTTCCGCCATGGCTGATTCTGAAAATGTAGACATTAACTCCGCTGTTGCGCGTCTTGTGGACATTTGAAAATATGTTTAATGTAAATGGACATGATCGCGCAATCATCGAAATGACAGGAAATATGGTAGCTTTCACCAGTCAGACCCTTACCGGGAAAACCAGGCAGCAGGTTTTGGAGTTTATGAAAAATACAGTATGTGAAATTTGTAAAAGGAAAAAACTGTCGTATCGAATTTACAATCATACGGTCTGGATGGAGAGAACAGTATGGTGAGTGGTTTTTGGCCTTACGTAAGCAATAATTTGCATGCGTTGCTCTTGGCAGGGGTGCTGGGTTTTTTGCTGGGAGGGCTGGTTTTTTTCGCCCTGTTCGGCAAAAGGCACAAAAAAAATCTGACTACGGAGGGCGAAGGCGCATTGCGTTCCGAAGCTGTAGTTGACACAGCTGTTGCAAATCAGGCGGGCAAGGATACGACCGTATCTGAAGATGAGACATATGCGCTTGAGTGGCGCAATCGTTACCTGGCGGCCCGTGTCAAATATCTTGAAGGTCGTTTGGCCGAGACAGAACAGACCCGGAGACACGGGCAGGTTGAGTGACGGGGTCTCAAAATCTGATGATAAATCAGGATTCAAGCCGGGAAGCAAACATGGAGCTGCCGACGAACATGTCACGCCATGCAAAAATATCGTGAAGTATTGCGGTGTATCCCCGAAGTCTCGTATGGTCTCCGTGGTGGCTTGTTCCAGTCCGGAAGACATATGAGGAAATGAGAGGCGCATGGTCCAGGGACCGTGTTACATTTTATTACCTGCTAGCCAGACAGGCGCGCAAATTGAATGTGTTTGCCCGGACGTGAAATAATTCTGGACTCAATTTTCAAAAGCCGACCACAGCGTGCCTTTCCCTTTTTGACACGGGATGCCCGGTTCATCACCGTCTGTCGGGTTCATAACTGTCCCCCAGCTCTTTGTGGCACAGGTCGGCGATCAGAGCATGCAACTATTTACATGTGTTATTGCCCTGTCATGGCAGTATGATAAGACGTGCGTGAAGGTGGCAGAGATATGTTCGAAGACAAACATGTCGCAATTACAGGTGCAGGCGGTGGCATAGGTCGCGCCTTTGCCGAGATGTTTATCGCTGAAGGTGCAAAGGTTTCCATCTGTGATCTTCGTGACCCGACGGACGTGGCGAGGGAAATCGGTGCCACGGGTTATGCGTGCGATGTATCCGATGAGTCCGCCGTCCAGGACCTTATTGTGAAATCAGGGTCCATGAACGGTCCGATTGATATTTATATTGCCAATGCCGGTGTCGGCTTTTCCGACCATCCGGCAGGTCATGCGGCAGGAGCGGGCAACGGAGCCTGGGAGACGAGTTGGCAGGTCAACGTCATGGGTGCGGTTTACGCGGCCCGTGCGCTCCTGCCCTCATGGATTGCGCGCGGGTCGGGGAATTTCGTGATTGTGGCTTCGGCAGCGGGTCTTCTGAATCAGATCGGCAGCGCATCCTATAGTACCACCAAGCACGCCGCTGTCGGCTTTTCCGAAGCCATAGCCATTGCCCACAGGGATGACGGCATATCTGCCCATTGTGTCTGTCCGCAATATGTGCGCACCAATATGACGAAGGGCATGAAATTTGCCGAAAACAATCCGGACGGTCTCCTGGAGCCGTCAGACGTTGCAAACGCACTCAAAAAAGCCATCAAGGATGACATCTTCATGGTTTTGCCCCATCCGGTCGTTGGTGATTATTTCAAGGCTAAAGCCATGGATTATGAGGGGTGGATTGACGGCATGGTTCGTTTGCGTCGGAAAGTTCCATTCCCGGGCGTCAATTCGGGATAGCACGGGAGAGGAGTGTGGCACGGTTTGACCGGGTTGGTCGCGGTATCGGCGAAGCTGTAGCCCATGGCTTTGCGGGACATGGGGACACAAAAACCTTGCCATTCGCCGCACGGCACAACCTGAAGGGATGGTCGGTGCTGCGCTCCGCCCGGTTGCTGATGAGGCTGACCATTTCATGGGGCAAGGCATGGTCATTGGTGGTGGAGCGACAATTCAATGTCTTCGGGTAATCCCGCAGGTGAGGTTCGCAAGGGCGAAGAACTGGATGTCGTGGCTGTCGATGCGGTTCTGAAAGATCACATTCACAACCTGTCCGGTACGCCCGGGGTCAAGCAGTATTCCGGCGGTGCATCCAATCTGACCTATGCGCTGATCTATCCGGACCGTGACCTTGTGCTGCGCCGCCCGCCCTTTGGGACAAAGCCCAAATCCGGCCATGACATGCACCGCGAATACCGTGTGATGCGCGCTCTCATGCCCGTGTTTCCTGCAGTGCCGCCCACGCTCTACTACACCGATGATAACAGCATTATCGGCTCTGAGTTCTATGTTATGGATAAAGTCGAAGGTCACCTCATCCGCACCCGAATTCCGGAAGAGTGGGATTGGGATGCAGCCAGGGCCCGCGAACTCTGTGAGAACTTTTTCAAAAAACTGGTCGAACTGCATACGGTCGATTTCAATACCGCAGGCCTGTCGGATTTCGGAAAGCCGAAAGGTTATGTTGATCGGCAAGTGAGCGGCTGGAACAGGCGCTTCGAGAAAGCCTGGACAGAGGATATCGACAAATTCGAGGACGTACGCCGGTGGCTGGAGGACAACAAACCGAAAACCGAAACCGGCGCATCTATCCTCCACGGGGATTTCCGTATTGATAATTGCATTTTGAATGTTGGGGAACCGACACGGATCAATGCCGTTCTGGATTGGGAAATCTCGGCGCTGGGTGACCCGCTGATGGACCTTGGCAACACCCTGGCCTACTGGATTGAGGCCAGTGATTCGCCCCTGATGCGGATGATGGTGCGCCAGCCTTCCACCGCGGATGGCATGATGACACGGCGGGAAGTTCTGGATTTCTACGCCGCCAGAACAGGCGCGGACGTATCAAACTTTCAGTTCTATTATGTCTCCGGCATTTGGCGCCTCGCCGTGATTGTCCAGCAGATTTACTATCGTTTCTACCATGGGCAGACCGATAATCCGAAGTTTAAAGCCTACGGCCGGATGGCGGACGCACTGGGCACATTGTCCCGGCAGAAAATCGCGGCCGGTGAATTATAGGAGAGCCTTGTGACAATGGATATTGGCATGACGGAACGGCTGAAGCCCATCCACGAAAAAGTCCGCCGCATGATGCAGGATGAAATCCTGCCCCGGGATTCCGAGTACCATGCTGAAGTGGGCAAGGCGGGTGACCGGTTCAAATTCACGGATCGTCAAAATGAAATCCGTGAAGGTTTGAAAGCCAGGGCCAGGAAACGCGGACTTTGGAATTTCTGGTTGACCGATTCGGAACGCGGCTGCGGTTTGACCACGGTCGAATATGCCTATCTGGCCGAGGAAATGGGCTGGTGTGTTTTGGGGCCCGAAGTGTTCAACTGCTCCGCACCGGATACCGGCAACATGGAGGTGTTTGAGCGTTACGGCACGGATGAGCACAAGGAGAAATGGCTGAAGCCACTCCTTGAAGGGGAAATTCGCTCAGCCTTTTTGATGACCGAGCCGGATGTGGCCTCATCTGATGCCACCAATCTGGAATTTTCCGCAGTCAGGGATGGCGATGAATGGGTATTCAATGGTGAGAAATACTGGTCATCAGGAGCGGGTGATCCCCGTTGCAAGGTCTATATCCTGATGGCCCGTACCGCCCAGCGTGACAGCGATGTGCCGCGCCATCTACAGCATTCCATGTTTGTTGTACCCGCGGGTCTTGACGGCATGGAAATTTTGCGTCCCATGACGGTTTTCGGTCATGATGATGCGCCTCACGGCCATATGCACATCCACTTTACCAATGTTCGCGTACCGGCTGATGCGCTTTTGATGGGTGAAGGAACAGGATTTGAAGTATCACAGGGCCGCCTCGGTCCGGGCCGCATTCATCACTGCATGCGCGCGGTCGGACAGGCAGAGCGTGCGCTGGAGCTTATGTGCCGCAGGGCTGTGTCACGGACAGCTTTTGGTCGGCCTCTGGCCAGACTTGGGGCAAATTACGATATTATTGCCGAATGCCGTATCGCCATTGAGCAGGCCCGTCTTCTGTGTCTGAAGGCGGCCTGGATGATGGACCAGGGGGATGCGCGCGCCGCTGCACCGTGGATTTCCCAAGTCAAGGTGGTTGCCCCGAATATGGCGCTCAGGGTGATTGACGAGGCCATGCAGATGTTTGGCGGGACAGGCGTATCTCAGGATACCCCGCTGGCGGATATGTATGCCGGGATGCGCACGCTGCGATTCGCCGATGGTCCCGACGCCGTTCACCGCATGCAGGTCGCGCGGAATGAGTTGAAGGGATACACGAACAGCAGGGTCTGATGTGCCGTCACCGGATATGTGTTTCCGAAGTCGATAACATTGTCAGGACTGTTGCAAAAGCGCGGGGGTGGGGTTTTTTGTTTTCGTCTCATGATGTACGACCGGCTTCAGAAATAGGTCTGCTCCCGGAGCGTGCTGCGTCGGACAATGTCCTGCGTAAGGTGTGGCACTGATTGATTGGTGGTACGTCAAGCCTTGTCCGTCAATTTATGTCCCGTGTGCAGGGCGGAACCGGGCAGGTTGCCGCCCGCCGGACGTCGAAAAATTATGCTCCCTGAACAATGAAGCGTTGCTGACCCGGCAAATTGCGGTACTTGGGGGTTATGTATCCAATCACGCAAGACACTGGACAAACAGTTTGCACGCAGGGAGGCGTTCGCAGGAGCGATTCGGCAAAAGCTGACGGGGGTGCGGGCTGATGGGTGAATTTCCCAAGGTACCTCTCGGAGAAGTGGCCGCTGTCAGGTCTGGTTTTGCTTTCAAAAGTCGCGACTGGACCGAGATTGGTGTGCCTGTTGTGAAAATAGCCAACGTAAAACCCGGCGGACTTGATATGTCAGGGTGTTCGTTCGTTAGCAAAGAAGTTGCCTCACGCGCGGCAGACTTCAACCTCCAAGAAGGTGACGTCCTGATCTCAATGACAGGATATGTGGGCCAAGTCGCTGAGGTGAGAACCAGGGACATTCCAGCAATTCTGAACCAGCGAGTTGGCCGCTTTACAGTGAAAGACGCCAAGAAACTGGATGAACGCTTTCTATACTACTGTGTTACCAGTCCTGAATTTCGTGAAAGGGTAGAATCCCTCGGATATGGATCCGTGCAACCTAACGTAAGTCCAAAAGCAATTCACGGGATCGAAATCCCGTTACCGGCGATCAAATATCAAATGGCAATTTCAGGTTTTTTGGGAACCCTTGACGACAAGATAGAACCGCCGGATGAATGAAACCCTGGAGGCGATGGCGCGGGCGTTTTTCAGGGACTGGTTTGTGGACTTCGGCCCGACCCGGGCCAAAATGGCAGGCCGCGACCCCTACCTCGCCCCTGACCTGTGGGCGCTGTTCCCCGATACCCTTGATGCGGAAACCGGCTTGCCAAAGGGGTGGGAATTGTCGCAGATTGGCGAGGAGATCGAAGCCGTCGGTGGCGGTACTCCAAGCACAAAAGAACCTGCCTTTTGGGATGGTGGGGGGCACCACTGGGCGACCCCGAAGGATCTTTCAAAACTATCATCACCTGTATTGCTTGATACGGATCGAAAAATCACAGACGCTGGCGCGAGGAAGATAAGCTCCGGCCTCCTGCCAGTCGGAACGGTGCTTTTGTCGTCGCGGGCTCCTATCGGCTACTTGGCAATCACCGAGGTTCCGACCGCAGTTAACCAAGGTTTTATTGCGATAGTTTGTCGGAAACGACTTTCGAACGTCTTTGTACTGTTCTGGTGCCATGAAACTCTTGATTACATGAAGAGCATATCCGGCGGTTCAACCTTCGCTGAGATTAGCAAGAGAATTTTCCGCCAGATTCCGGTTGTTATGCCCTCCGGGCAGGCTCTGGGCGCCTACGAGGGCCTTGTCCGGCCGCTATATGACCGCATTGTTGCGAACGCCCGCGAGTCCCGCACCCTCGCCGCCATCCGCGACCTGCTGCTGCCCAGACTCATGTCCGGCGAAATCCGCCTGCGTGAGGCCGAAAAAACGGCGGAGTCCGGGACCTGATATTCCATGCCGGACCACACGACGCCCCGCCGGTTCCTTGGTGTTCCGGCTTCCGTCCGGCCGCAAGGCGTACTTCGGCTATAAGGGCTTCTGGCGCAGGGATGGCGAGGGCCATGCGGACTGCCCGGACCGCGAATGAAGGCGAAGGGCCCTGTCTGCCGCGCCCGGTCAAGGCGGCCCGTCGCACGATCCAAACCCGCAGCTGCTGCTCATAAAAAAGCCATACTGCCTTGCGGGATATGACAACTAATCCGCCCTGTAAACAATACGCCCGCCGACGACAGTCATTATGACTTTTGCATTCATGATTTCATCCTCGGGGATTGTCATGATGTCTTTGTCAAAGACGGTGAAGTCTGCCTCCTTGCCGGGTTCAATGGTACCGAGTTCGTTCTCCTGAAAGGCCGCATGGGCCGACCATATGGTAAACATTTTCAGGGCTTCCTGACGTGTGACCTTTTCCGACGGATACCAGCTTTCATTGGAAAAGCCCGCCAGGTCTTTCCGGGCCACAGCCGCGAAGAATTCTATGCGCGGATCACCGACCTCCACGGGAGCGTCGGAACCGCCGGCGATAATGGAACCGGAGTCAATCAGGCTGCGCCAGGCGTATCCGCCGACCAGCCTGTCCGTACCGATGCGGTCGACCGCAAAGTGAAGATCGCTGATCGCATGGGAAGGTTGCATGGACGGTATAACGCCGAGTTCTGCGTAGCGGGGGATGTCGTCAGGCGCGACAATCTGTGCATGTTCGACGCGCCAGCGCGGTTCAGGCACAGCGCGTTCCGATTCGGGCACGGACTCAAATGCGCCCTCATACCAATCCAGCAACAATCTGTTGGCCCGGTCGCCGATGGCGTGCGTATTGACCTGCACGCCTTCACGCAGAGCGCGTTCCAGAATGGGCCTGATTTCATCCAGCGTAATGAGCAGGAGTCCGTCATTGCCCGGATCGTCATCATACGGGGCCAGGAGTGCCGCCCCGCGTGAACCGAGCGCCCCGTCCGTATAAAGCTTTATTGCGCGTGTGCGAATAAGGGCCTGGCTGCTGCGGTCAAACAGTTCGCTTTTGAACCCGTTGCCCGGATCGATAGAATTGTAAACCCTTATTGGCAGGTTCCCGGCCTTTGCAACATTTTCCATGATGGGGATATTGTCCGGGTTGACCGACATGGCGTGAATGTTGGTCCAGCCGCGTGAGGCGTAGAGTTTGGCCCCCTGTTCATAGGCCCGGATTTTGCGCGCCTCGGTGATTTTCGGCATCAGGTCAGCGACAAGCTGATCGGCTTTGTCAATCAACATGCCCGTCGGTTCACCGTTCTCATCTTTCAAAATATCCCCACCGAAAGGCGCTTGCGTATCCCTGGTGATACCTGACGCGGAGATTGCGGCGGAATTGACGACAACCGCATGGCCATCCGCCCGCTCCAGTATGACGGGGTTATCGGGTGAGACACTGTCCAGGTCGGTCCGGTTGGGAAAGCGTTTTTCCGGCCAGTGGGTTTCAATCCAGCCGCGCCCGTAAACTGTTTCGCCCTTGGGGGTATCGGCAACGGCTTCGGCCAATCGGGATTTGAGTTCCTCAATTGATGTTGTACCCTCAAGGTTCAGAGTCATTTCGCGAAGCCCGATACCGAGCAGATGCGCGTGCGCGTCGGTAAAACCGGGATAAAGCGCCGCACCGTCAAGGTTGATGATCCGGTCGTTTGCGCACCAGTCTTTTGTGACGGGCCCGGAAGTCACAGCGATGATCCTGCTGGCGCTGACCCGCACGCCCGCCAGCTTTGGCGCAGCGTCAATGGCTGTGTAGATCGGGCCGCCAATGAAACAGGTGCCGACAGCTGTTGTGGGCGCTTGTCCGACACCGCATGCAGACAGGACGAGGATTGAAGATGTAAGGGTAAACGAGCGTAATAAAGACGACATGATTAACTGTTATCACACTTCAGGCTGATAAACACCCGAAGTCTGAAAATCATCCGTGGCAACGCGGCTTCATCCGGGAGATGGATCGCATATCCGGGTATTGTCAGGCGGCGGCGCGTCGCAGGCGGTCATTGATCGCCGCGCCTAATCCTGATCGGGGTATCGGTGCGACGGCTATGGTCTCGACCCTGTCAAGCTGTCGCAGACAGGCATAAAAATTGCGACCGGCTTCACCCAAATCACCGGAGGGAGAAAGGTTGAGGTCAAATTCGGGTTTGCCGGGTCCAAATCCCAAATAAGCCTCGCCCTCACGTTTATCCGTTGCGCAGGGCCTGACCCTGGCTTTTGGTGCATAGTGGCTGGTCAACATGCCCGGTGCGGTTATCCCCGCCGATTTTTTCGCCGCCTTCAGCCTGGAGATGTGGGGCCCGAAATCCTCTGCGGGTATGGAGCCCACCCGTAACAGAATGGCATGATCATCCTCAATTTTCAGAACCGTCGACTCGATACCGTTTTTACAGGTACCGCCGTCAATAATCAGGTCGATGCGGTCACCGAGATCATCACAAACATGCTGTGCCGTTGTTGGACTGACATGGCCGGACCTGTTCGCGCTCGGCATGACGACCGGGCCCTTGAAGCCCATTTCCACAAAAGTTGAAGTCCAGTCTGTGTCCGGGCAGCGCAGGGCAATCGTACCAAGGCCGGCCCCCGCTTTTCCACCGCTTCGAGCATCCCTGCGCGGTAACACAAGCGTAAGGGGCCCCGGCCAGAATGCAGTTACAAGTGTATCAGCCAGAATGTTTACATGGGCATATTGTTCTGCATCCGCGGGCTTGAAAACATGCGTAATCAAAGGGTTATGGAACGGCCGTCCCTTGACCGCAAAGATTTTCGCAACCGCCTCTTCATTGCAGGCATCCGCGGCCAGGCCGTAAACCGTTTCCGTAGGCAGGGCGACCAACCCTCCGGATTTCAGTGTCGATACGGCTTTGGCATAGGCATGCGGGCCAGCGCGAAGAATGTCAGGATTTTTCATTGAACTCGGCTTCTATGCGTAAAGTTACGACCTTGCCGATACCGAAATTCGTCCACTTCGTAACACCCCACTGCGTCCGGTCAATTTTACCGGTAGCCGAGAATCCCAGCGTGTTACCCGGCTTGCCGAAAGATTTTCCCGCGCCGTTAAAAGTGACATCAAGCGTAACAGGATGCGTTTCACCGCGCAAGGTCAGATCACCCGTCACCCGCCCGCTGTGGTCACCGGTCACCTGGATATTGGTTGAAGTAAACCGGATTTCACGGTTGTTTCCGGAGTCAAACCCGTTACCGCTTGTGGCTATCACCCTGTCAAAATCCGGAAGGCCCGTATTGACACTGTCTGCGGCTACGTAAATATCCACGACGCTGGCTGTCGGCTCTTCGATATCAAACTGCAATACACCTGAAATATCATCAAATCGCGCTATATAATTTGATAGACCAACATGCGATAGCGACCAGACCACAGCCGCATGGGCGGGGTCAAGAACATAATTCCCGGAAACATCCGGGGCGGGGGTCGTGTCCGGCGGCGTATAACAGGCAGACAGGAACAGGGCGGTGGACAGGGCAAGCACGGCTTTTTTCATGCGCTTTGCATAACATGGATCAAGGATAATAACAGTCGCAGCCTGGTGAAATTTAATGTCTTGGCGCAACACCCCGTCTTGATTAAACCCGCGCGACATCGCAAGAGAGACTCATATGAGTACAAAAAGCAACACATCGGATACGCCGCGCAAAGACGGAAAGCCGAAACGATCCCTGAAGGAAGCCGCTGTTTCAGAGGTTAAATTCTTTACAAAGCTGTTTGCGTTCCTGTTTGTTTTTTACACAACTGTTTTCGGGCATTTCAAAATTCCCTCAGAATCCATGCAGCCGGCCCTGGAAGTCGGTGACCATCTCTATGTGTCCAAATTTGCCTATGGCTACTCCCGGCATTCCCTGCCGCTCGGCTTTCACCGGCTGCCATTTCTTGGTGAGGGAAAGATATTGACACGCAGCCCAAAGCGTGGCGATGTCGTTGTCTTTCGTAATCCGAAGTCCGGCATTATCATGATCAAACGTGTGCTCGGTCTTCCGGGTGACGAGATCGTTGTTCGGCACGGTCGCTACACAGTCAACGGCCAGCGCATTGAACGTGAACTCGTGGACAGTTTCACATATCGCGATTTCAGATATAAAAACCCGACCGCGGTCAATGTTTATTCGGAGCAGTGGCCGGGACAGAAGGACCCCCACCAGATATTTGAAATCAGTGATAGCAGGCAACTTGATAATGCCGGGCGGTTCATTGTCCCCGAAGGTCACTACATGATGCTGGGTGATAATCGCGATAATTCGGTTGACAGCCGGGCCGTTGACGGGCCCGGCCTCGTCGCGCACAGGTATCTTATCGGGCGCGCCGACATGGTCATGTTTTCCTTCAACCGCTGTAAAAGGGAAGAGGGTTTTCGCTGTCCGGGCCGCAGATTCCTTAAATCCCTTTAGAAAAATTTAACCGCTGGACAGATCGAAGTTTTTGCTTTTGAAAGTCGTTCATGTCTGTGGGAGAGCTCAAGGATACGATTATCATTATCAGGCACGGCAAGCCGGCCTTATCCCGCACGATGTGGCTGGACTGGCGGGGTTATCGTCACTGGTGGGTGCAATACGATGAGGGCGGCCTCATGCCTGATCAGGATGTACCGGAGAGCGTCGTCGCCGCCGCCGCCGAGGCGGATTTGGTCATCTCCAGCCCCTTGCGTCGGGCTTACGAGTCGGCGCAACTGGCAGCCGGTCGAAACCCGGATATTGTCGACGCCGATCTGGTCGAGGCCTCGCTGCCGCCGCCGCATCTGGGATTGATAAGGTTTCGGCCAACAACATGGGGCACACTTGCGCGGATGCTCTGGTGGTTTGGCTGGACAGACGGTTTGGAGAGTCACGCCGATGCCAGAATCCGGGGGGAGCATATGGCCGGGAAGCTGGTTGATCACGCAGCGGGCGGAAAAACCATCTTTGTCGCGGCCCATGGATGGTATAACCGTATACTCAAAACAGGGCTGGTAAAGCGCGGCTGGCAGTGTGTGTCCCAGAACGGGGATCTGCACTGGAGCCTGCGGCGGTTCGAGCGGGCCACACGGGAATCATAAGGGAGAACCGGATATGGTGGATATGCCCATTGAGGATATGCCCATTGAAGATATGTCATTCGAGGATGCGTTGAAAGAACTCGAAGAGATTGTCAGGAAGCTGGAACGCGGGGACGCACCGCTTGAAAAAAGCATCGAAATCTACCAACGCGGGGCGAAACTCAAGGCCCATTGCGAAGGCAGGCTGAGAGCGGCTCAACTCAAGGTCGAAAAGGTTGTGCTGGATGTGTCCGGCAGGGCGGGCACGGAACCGTTTGATGCTGACTAGCGCCGTCAAACCGGTCATACCGACTTTTGCGGATCGCCTGGGTGAAATTCAGGCGGGTATGGAGAGGGTGCTGGACGACCTGCTGGGTCAACCGGCAGGCTCACAGGGCATTTTGGTCGAAGCCATGCGCCATGCTGTCCTGGGCGGGGGTAAGCGCCTCCGGCCGTTTCTGACAATCGAGACAGCGAGCCTGTTCGGGCCGGTCTCAAAAGAGGTCTGGAAGGCGGCAGCCGCCCTGGAATATATCCATGCGTTCTCTCTCATACATGATGATCTGCCCTGCATGGATAATGATGACTGGCGGCGGGGTAAACCGACGACCCACAAGGTCTACGGTGAAGGTATCGCCGTGCTGGCCGGTGACGCGCTGCAATGTGAGGCTTTCGGGATCATGGCCGGACTGGATTTGCCGGATGATCTGAAAATAGAGCTGATCGGTGATCTTTCACGGGCCAGCAGCACATTCGGAATGGTTGGCGGGCAAGTCATGGATATTACAGTCCGGGGTACGGACTGGGACGAAGCCGGAGTGAAAGAACTGCAACGTCTCAAGACCGGGGCCCTGATCGAATATGCGGTTGTGAGTGGAGCCAAACTCGGCATGGCGGATGTAACCGACATCGAAAAGTGCCGCCGGTTTGCCCGCGATATGGGGCTGGCCTTCCAGATCAGGGACGACATTCTGGACGCCGAAGGCGATGCCGAAATCGTCGGCAAGGCTGTTGGCAAGGATGCCGCTGCCGGAAAAGCCACGTTTGTGTCCATTTTCGGCATTGAAGGCGCCAGACAGAAAGCGCAGGAGCTTGGGGCCGGGGTAAAAGCACATCTTGCAGCCTACGGGGCGCGCGCACATATCCTGTGCGATACGGTGGATTTTGTGCTAACCCGGCAAAAATGATTTTTGACGGTGCCAGGGACTGAAGGAATACAACATGACAGATACTCCGCTCCTTGATCAGGTCGAATATCCGGCGGACATACGCGGCTTTTCGCGAAAGCAGCTCAAGCAGCTTGCCCATGAGGTGCGCGCCGAGGTCGTTGATGCCGTGTCTGTCACAGGGGGTCATCTGGGTGCGGGTCTCGGCGTTGTTGAGCTGACCGTCGCTATCCATCATGTTTTCAACACGCCGACAGACAGGCTTGTCTGGGACGTCGGGCATCAGTGCTATCCGCACAAGGTGCTGACCGGACGTCGTGACCGTATCCGCACGTTGCGCCAGGGGGGCGGTCTGTCAGGCTTCACCAAAATGGCCGAGAGTGAATATGATCCGTTCGGTGCGGCCCATGCCTCCACATCAATTTCCGCCGGACTCGGATATGCAACCGCCCGGGATCTGGATGGGCGCGACAATCATGTTATCAGCGTCATCGGTGACGGCGCAATGACCGCCGGTATGGCTTACGAAGCGATGAACAATGCAGGTGACTCTGACTCCCGCATGATTGTTATCCTGAATGATAACGATATGTCCATCGCCCCGCCTGTGGGCGCCATGAGCCACCTTCTGTCCCGGATAGTGTCCAGCGGTGGCTATCAGGCTTTGCGCGGTGCGGCCAGGGCGCTGGTCAGGGACGCACCGCGTCCGATCAGGAATATCGCCAGGAATGCCGAAGAATACACCCGCGGCATGTTCACCGGCGGCACATGGTTTGAAGAGCTTGGATTTTATTATGTGGGTCCCGTCGATGGACATGACCTTGATGCGCTTTTGCCTGTGCTGGAAAATGTCAAAAACATGAAAAACGGCCCCGTGCTTATCCATGCAGTCACGCAAAAGGGTAAAGGCTACGCACCCGCCGAAAATTCCGCAGATAAATATCACGGCGTGTCAAAATTCAATATCGTCACGGGCGAGCAGGCAAAATCAAAACCCGACGCGCCAAAGTATACGACCGTATTCGCCGACAGCCTGATCAGACAGGCTGAAAAAGACGACAGGATTGTCGGTATAACGGCAGCCATGCCGGGCGGGACGGGCATGGATATGTTCGGTCGGCGTTTCCCCGACCGGATGTTTGATGTCGGTATTGCCGAACAACATGCCGTGACATTTGCCGCCGGGTTGGCCGCAGACGGTTACAGGCCTTTCGCGGCCATTTATTCGACCTTCCTGCAGCGCGGCTATGACCAGGTCGTTCATGATGTCGCTATCCAGAACCTGCCTGTGCGCTTCGCCATGGACAGGGCGGGACTGGTTGGCGCCGACGGTCCGACCCATGCCGGGGCGTTCGATATTGCCTATCTGGGATGCCTGCCGAATTTCATCCTGATGGCTGCGGCGGATGAAAATGAACTCGCCCGCATGGTCGCCACTGCGGCCGCACGGGACGACGGCCCGACAGCCTTTAGATACGCGCGCGGCGAGGCAACGGGCGTTGAGATTGACGAAGACCCCCAACCTCTGGATATCGGCAAAGGCCGTATCCTGCGCGAAGGCAACCGCATCGCCATCCTCTCTTACGGCACACGGTTGGCTGAGGCCATGCAAGCGGCGGAACAACTCGACGCACTCGGCCTCTCGGCCACGGTCGCCGATGCCCGTTTCGCCAAGCCGCTGGACATGGATTTGATCTCCCGCCTCACTGATGAACACGAAATGCTCATCACCGTTGAGGAAGGTTCGGTTGGCGGCTTCGGGGCCTTTGTCCTGCAATCCCTGGCCACAGATGGCCGTCTTGACCACGGCCTCAAAATCCGCACCCTGACTTTGCCGGATCATTTCATTGACCAGGATAAACCCGAACTGATGTACAAACGGGCCGGGCTGGACGCCGACGCGATTGTTAATGAGGTGTTCAGGGTTATCGGTAAGGACGCGGCACCGCAGAGTGCGCTGGCCTGATCTCGACCGGGTGTGCGCCGACCGATTTCCCGTTCATCATCGCTACCCCAAAATCCGGGCCAAGGCACACTTTACGAGCTTATAACCCCCAAGTACCGCAATTTTCCAAGTCAGTAACGCCTCATTGTTCAGGGAGCATAATTTTCTGACGTCCGGCTGGCTGACCAGGGAGACCATGACTCTTTGGTCGCCTTTTCACGTTCATAAAACGGCACGCAAGGTTGACAATATCTCCTGATCGGGTCATCCGGGGGTTGACAAATCGGCAAAAGTTAATAAGCAGGATCCATGCGGGAACGGGTGGCCGTTGCGTGATCACATTAAACGGGGAGAATGCCGATGTTCGGTGCGGATTCGACAAACTTGAAAAAATTGCTGAATTACGTCGACAGAGGATATTTGCAGCTACCGGATTTTCAGCGTGACTGGGTGTGGACGGATGAAGATGTTCGTCAACTTCTTGCATCGGTTGCGGCCGCTTTCCCGATCGGAGCGATTCTTACCCTGGAAACCGGGGGTAACTTGAAACTCAAATCACGAACCTTGGAGCATGCTCCTGAGACCGACGGTGATAAAGCCAGAAAGTTGCTGCTGGACGGACAACAGCGGATGACTGCACTCTATCAAACCCTGAAATCGCAAGGTCCGGTCCGGACCAAAGGTTCACGAGGCAAACCCATGTCCCTGTACTATTATATAAACATGCAGCGCGCTCTGGATGATAAAGTGCGTTTGGAAGACGCCATTGTTGCCGTACCCGATGACAAGATTCTGCGGGGGAATTCTAAACGGGACATCAAGCTCGACCTCCACACCCGGGAGCTTGAGTGCCAGCAGTTTATGTTCCCGCTAAACAAAGCGCTGAATTTTGATGAATGGTTGCTTGCCTTTACTGACGAACACGGGCGCGACAAGATGAGTTATTTCCAAAAATTCAGAGAACGAGTCATTGAACACATCGCGGACTACGAGGTGCCTGTCATCACCTTGGAAGAGGCGAACACCCGCGAAGCTGTCTGTACGGTGTTTGAAAAAGTGAATGTTGGTGGCAAAAAACTGGACGTCTTCGAATTGCTGACCGCCATATTTGCGGCAGATGGTTTCGATCTGCGAGAGGATCTTCGGGGAAAAGGTCAAAGAGAAGGGCGGTTGTCAAAGATAAAGGGCCCTGACAAGGAAAGCGGTGTGTTTGACAAATTGTTTGAACGCGACGTGCTGCAGGTTGCGTGTGCGATCCATACCCATGCCGAGCGCAAGGGAAAGATCAGTATCAGAGCGAGCGACCTGCTCAAGCTGGACTGCAACGACTATCAAAAGAAGTATGCGGACGAAATGACACGCGGCTTTGAGGAAGCCCGTCGATTCTTGGGGGAGCTGAGCATCGTGAGAGGCACCGACATGCCCAACCTTACCGTCGCTAAAACGGTTGCGGCTGTATATGCCCTGATGGGCAAAAATGGATTGAATGCGGTCCAACGTGACAGGCTTGCCCAATGGTTCTGGGCTGCGACTCTCGGAGAGTGGTATGGAGCCAGTACCGATACGCGGGTGGCCAGTGATATTCAGGAACTCCTGGATTGGCTGAAAGGAGGAGACAAAAAGCCGCAAGCGATTGGCAACATCAACATACGTGCGGATCGTCTTGATGAACTGAAAACGCGGGGATCGGTCATGTACAAGGCGCTTTATGCTGCAATCCTGGGTGAAGGCTGCCAGGATTTTCGAACTGGGGAGCCAGCGAGCGCAATGCATACCTATGATGACCCTGTCGACATGCATCATATTTTTCCGAAAAAGTGGGCGGACAATAATAACATCGACTCGAATCGCTATAACTCAATCATCAACAAGACTCCCCTGGACGCGCCAACCAACAGGATGATTGGTGCGAGAGCACCTTCTGAATATTTGGAAAAACTTGAGGGCGAACTGGCCTCAACCGGGGGCGGTGGCGTAGCGAAGGAACAGCTTGATAGACACTTGGAATCCCATCTGATTAATCCGGATTTGTTGCGTGCCGATAAATTCGATGCGTTTTACGAAGACCGGAAAGAGAAGCTGCTAAAACTGATAGAACGCAAAACCGGGCGCAAAATTCCACGTGACGACCCGAAAGCATAGCCTGACACCCGGGGGTTGGGAGAGATCACACAGAACCATTCACACAGAACCATATTGTGATTGATAATCGTATTGTGCCGCGTGTGGCGGTTTATTGGGGGTTTTCACCGCTGAAAACCACAGGCAAGCAGGTAAACTTCGCCCGATGAACCCTACTTGGCTGGTGTGCGCTGCTGACAGGGGCTGCCGAATTCACTTCCATGATTTGGGCTTTGATCCCGATATACCCCGTGAATTGAGACAGGTTTATGCTGAAACCGGCCGCACTCCTTTTTCTGACAGCCGCTCTTTATGCTTCCGTCGGGTTCCTTTATGCTTCCGTCGGGTTCGGCGGGGGATCAACTTACAACGCCCTGTTGGTGCTTGTCGGGACAGATTACTCCATTCTGCCGTCGATAGCTCTCCATTCCCGGCACGGCGGTTGACAGGCGCGCTTGTGCTACAGTATATGCTCCCGTACATTCATGATTAAAACGACACGTTACACATTAAAAGGAGACAAGACCATGATTAGATTCCTGATAATCGCGACCCTGCTTGGTGCCGGTCTGTACGCCCGCAATGCCGAGGCGCAGCCGGATTGTAATGACTGGAACAGCAAAGGTTTCTTCGAGAGTGCCACGGCGGCGGACGTGAACAGGTGCCTGGCTGCCGGAGCCGAGGTTGAGGCGCGGGACGAAAACGGCCGAACCCCGCTACATTGGGCGGCGTACGGGGGTAATGCTGAAACGGTGGCGGCCCTCATCAAGGCCGGGGCGAAAATTGAGGCGCGCATAAAAACAGACAGTAGTACACCACCGCTGCATTTTGCGGGCAGTACACCGCTGCATTTGGCGGCACGGTATGGCGGCAATGCCGAGACGATTGCGGCGCTCATACAGGCTGGGGCTAGAGTCAATGCGCGGAACGAAAGCGGCTGGACACCGCTGCATGAGGCGGCGGGGTTCGGCGATGCTGAAATGGTTGCGGCCCTCATCAAGGCCGGGGCAAACATCAGGGCCATGAGCAAATATGGAAGGCTCCCCGCGGGCGTGGCAGAACTCAATGACAAGGTCAAAGACCATGACATATTCTGGACTCTGAACGAGGGGCGGTACCAGTAATGCGAACGCCCGCAGGCCCGGCGTTGCGCATCGGCGACTTGGATTGCGGACGGCCCGGTCTACGGTTTGGGCAGGTTTACGGTACGCGGTTTCGCGAATGAACGCGCCGCATCGAATGGAGATACCGCCATGTTTCGGTTCCTGATTATCGCGATCCTGCTCTGTGTCGGCTCCGGTTGCGCGGGCAGGAGTCTTGTTTCCAAGGATCAGTTGCGCCGGATTGCAGAGGCGTCATCCTGCGAGCGACCGCTGATCATTCAACAAAGGTCAATGAAACAGGACAGCTTGGATGCTTCAGATATCTCCCCCGAAGAACGCGTCTGGCGTGTGTGGAGTCTGGGTTACAGGATATCGGGCTATAACAATGTCAGGGGACTATCCGAAGAGCAATGCGCCGGTGTGGAAGAAGCCGCATGTGATGCGGATGGAGTGTATCGCTATAAAATTACTGACTCAGACACCCGTTCCGGCGAATCCCGGTTATATGTAAAGCATATTTTGGCAGATACTGATGTGGAAGCTGCAGATTGCCAACCCACGTATACATATGGCTACAGACCTCCGGTGAAACTCGGCGGCTCCGGCAGAGTGACGGTGTTCAGGCATCAATGTTAAAATTGGGGAAGATGGGGCGCTTCGCCTTCGTTTGCGGGCCGATCAAACGCTATTTTGAAGCGAAAATCATGCCTCATTGAACGATAACAGAAAATCCCCGCTCCCGTGCTTTCACAACAGTCTTGACGAGGAGACCCATGGTAGCGCGTTTTGAAACCAAACGCTGAAGACTGTTGAGATTTCGCCCGCATTGTGAAAGTATGAGAGCAGATGAGGCGAAAAATCCCGAACACAGCGTTCCGGTGAACCCGAAATAATGCAGCAGGCTATTTTATTCGATTCAAATACCTCCGGCGCGATGACGATCCCGGAGGTTGCCGGTACCCTAAATGTGTCCGAGGCGTCGGTACGAAATTGGATCAGGGCCGGATACCTGTGCCATAATCACGGTGCCGGTGTCACCCGCGACTCATTTGACAACTTCTGTTCCAATGTTGTCGGCAAAGATAAACTGACCGGACGGGCAAATAAATCTCACGTTGATGATCACGACCATGGCGCTTTGGTGTCCAAAACAAGACTGGCCCTGAAGGCGAACACCAATCCGGCTGACCTTGCGGAGGAATACGAGCGCAGCCTGTCAAATTCTTACCGAAACAGGGAAGGCATCTACTATACGCCCGAAGACATTTGCGAAGTGATGTTTTCCGACATTCCCGGTCCATTCAGCGGTCACACATTTTGCGATCCATGCTGCGGCAGCGGTAACTTTATTTCGGCTGCGGTCCGTCAGGGATTTCCGCCAGAGAACATATACGGCTATGATACGGATCCCGTAGCCGTCGAGATTGCAAGGCTCAGATTATATCAGGAAACGGGGTATAGTTCGGGAAATATCGTATGCGCCGATTTCCTCGAAATTTCATCGGAGTTGAAGTACGACGCGATACTGACAAACCCGCCTTGGGGAAAGAAACTCCAAAAACGGGAAAAGGAAAGACTTGGCAGCCTGCTTGGAGCAGGGCGAAGTCTTGATACAGGCTCATTGTTTCTTTTTGCATCAATAAAAGCACTGAATAACGGGGGCACCCTGGCACTTCTGATGCCTGAGTCCTTTTTCAAAATCGCGACATTTCAGGATGCGCGAAATCGCTTGCTGGAGCTTTCCCTGGCAAGTGTTCGGGATTTTGGAAAACCCTTCAAAGGACTTTTAACCAAAGCGCAATCCTTTTGCGCTATCAAAACAGAACGAGGCAAAAACACTACGCATTGTTGGAAAAAAGATGATGACTTCAAACGGCCTCAGGCAAGTTTCATCAAAAACCCTCATTCGATAATAAATTTTGAGACTCGTCCGGAAGATACATCCGTTATTTCAAGTCTTTACGGCAAGCCATATGTCACACTTGAAGGCAGTGCCCGTTGGGGCCTGGGCATTGTTACAGGCAACAACAAAAAGTTCTGTAAAGATAAACCCGGTGATGACCTTATGGCGGTATACAGGGGGGCAGAGGTTCTCAAGGGGCGACTGGGTGAGCCGACAACCTTCATCCCCGCTGATCTGTCCTTATACCAACAGGTTGCTCCTGTGGAATTGTTTGAGGCGGATGAAAAGATTTTGTATCGCTTCATTTCGTCCGATCTTGTCTTCCATCATGATACGGACAAATCCTACTTCCTGAACAGCATCAATATGCTTGTTCTGTCGGAAGAATTTCCGATTTCAAATTCACACATTGTAGATCTGTTTAACACTGATCTGTTTAACTGGGTATTCAAAAAGATATTCAACACCCACAAAATTTTACGTGCGGATTTGGAGAAAATGCCTTTACCCGTGGAGTTTTTGCAGGGTCGGGATGAATTCACGGAAGAAGAGCTTGTCGAGTACTATGGAATAAAACGGGGCGAAGATGGAACTTACCGAGCTGAATGATGCGATATGTGCTGCATTTGATGGCGATGCGGCAGAATTGGACAGGATTTTGGAAATTGTTAAAAGGGACGATGCAGCCTTTAACCTGGACCGCAGTGCCACGATGTATTCACAGACCCGCAGGGCAGCCTGACTGGGTTTGGATCGGGGGTGTGCAGGCGGCAATTTAAGCGTTGCAATGCCGGGGGCACCCTACTAGTCTCACTGGCGGATCAGGGAAAGTCATGAACGAATTCCTCCTGCAATATCTGTCTGTGGTGATCCTGTTCGGGATAACCGCAGCGTTGTGCCTGGCCTTTCTGGTCGTGCCGATGCTCATCGCGCCGAAGGATATGGATACGGAAAAACTATCCACCTACGAATGCGGGTTCAATGCCTTTGACGACTCGCGAATGAAGTTTGATGTGCGCTTTTACCTGGTCGCGATTCTGTTCATCATATTCGATATTGAAGTCGCACTTCTGTTTCCTTACGCAGTCTCGATTGATCAGGTCGGCGTCTACGGACTTGTCGTCGTTCTTCTGTTCCTGCTCGAGTTGACATGGGGATTGATGTATGCGTGGCAGAAAGGGGCTCTTGATTGGGAGTGATTGACCATGTCTGACACAACACTCAGAACCGGGCAGGATGCCCGCGACCCGGGCGCTCGCGCCTATGATCCCAAAACACATGATCCGTTCTTTGACGGTTTGAGTGACACCCTCGCCGATAAAGGCTTCGTGGTTGCCGCCTCTGATGATCTCGTCACATGGGCCAGGACGGGTTCACTGATGTGGATGACATTCGGTCTGGCCTGTTGCGCCGTGGAGATGATGCAGGCCTCCATGCCGCGTTATGATCTGGAGCGGTTCGGATTCGCCCCGCGCGCCTCTCCAAGACAGTCTGACGTGATGATTGTGGCAGGCACACTAACCAATAAAATGGCCCCGGCCTTGCGCAAGGTCTATGACCAGATGCCGGAACCGCGCTACGTGATTTCGATGGGGAGTTGCGCCAATGGCGGCGGTTATTACCACTACTCCTATGCCGTTGTACGCGGGTGCGACCGGATTGTGCCTGTCGATATTTATGTTCCGGGCTGTCCACCCACCGCGGAAGCCCTGGTTTACGGTGTGTTGCAGCTCCAGAAAAAAATCCGCCGCGAAGGCAATATCCAGCGCTAGAACAGGTCGGTGAGTTGAACAATCCGCACATCAGCGACTTAAGCGAATTAAAAGACGATATTGAGTCCGCTCTCGGTGACGTTGTGGACTCCGTCGAGTTTGCTTTCGGTGAAATGACGGTGAATGCACGCCGCGCAGAGGTCAGCCGGGTCATCGCCTTTCTGCGCGATAACGAGCGGTACAAATTCAGCACGCTGATCGATATCTGCGGCGCGGATTATCCGGAACGCGAGCGACGTTTTGACGTGGTCTACCATCTGCTGTCCATGTGGTACAATCATCGCATCCGCGTCAAAGTCGTGACGGACGAAAACGAACCTGTACAATCCATTGCAAGTCTCTTTCCCTGTGCTAACTGGTATGAACGCGAAGCGTTTGACATGTACGGCATTATATTCGACGAACATCCCGATTTGCGCCGTATCCTGACGGATTACGGGTTTGAGGGCTATCCGCTGCGCAAGGATTTTCCGCTCTCCGGCCATGTGGAGGTGCGCTATGATGTGGAACGCCGGGCGGTGGTCTACGAACCCGTTGACCTGCCGCAGGAATATCGTGATTTCGATTTCATGAGCCCGTGGGAAGGTGCCAAATACGTCCTGCCGGGAGATGAAAAGCCGGAGACAGGTGCGTGAAAAAGCCTTCGGGGTCGGCTCCCTGTCCCTTGTTTGGGTGGATACCGGTCCGGATAATTTCCATGTGACAGCGGGCGGGAGTGTTGCACAGAAAGTATGAATTTGAAGCTGTCAAAAGAGAACATTGAAGTGTCTGTTAATTGTAATGTTTCGAATGTCCCGCTCCTGAAAAAACGTCAGGCGGATGCGAAATAATGGGTAAGCAGGAAGCCATAATCTCCGGGGATGATCGCAACTTCACGATTAACTTCGGGCCGCAGCACCCGGCGGCCCATGGTGTGCTTCGGCTTGTTCTGGAGCTCGAAGGTGAAATCGTCAAGCGTGTCGACCCGCATATCGGTCTCCTCCATCGCGGTACGGAAAAGCTGATTGAGCACAAGACCTATCTGCAGGCCATGCCGTACTTTGACCGGCTGGATTATGTTGCGCCGATGAATCAGGAACATGCCTTCTGTCTGGCTATTGAGAAATTGACGGGCGTGGATGTGCCGCGCCGCGCACAGTTCATTCGTGTTATTTTTTCCGAGATCGGGCGCGTGCTGTCGCACATGCTGAATGTTACGACACAGGCCATGGACGTCGGTGCGCTCACCCCGCCGGTCTGGGGGTTTGAAGAACGCGAAAAACTCATGGGGTTTTACGAGCGCGCGTCCGGGTCGCGCATGCATGCGGCCTACTTCCGGCCCGGCGGCGTGCATCGGGACCTGCCGCCGCAGCTCATCGTCGATATTGATGCCTGGTGTGACCAGTTCCATAAAAAACTTGACGATATCGAAACGCTGCTCACCGACAACCGGATTTTCAAACAACGCAATGTGGATATCGGCGTGGTATCCAAACAGGATTGCCTGGATTGGGGCTTTTCCGGCGTGATGGTGCGCGGTTCCGGCCTGCCCTGGGATTTGCGCCGCTCGCAACCCTACGAGGTCTATTCCAAGTTGGATTTTGAAATCCCGCTCGGCAAAAACGGCGACTGCTATGACCGCTATCTTTGCCGTGTTGAGGAGATGCATGAAAGTGCCCGTATTATCAAACAGTGCATCGAAATGATGCCCAAAGGCCCAGTCATGAGCATGAACAGGAAATTCACGCCGCCGCCCCGGAGCGAAATGAAACAAAGCATGGAAGCCCTGATCCATCATTTCAAGCTCTACACTGAAGGGTTTCATGTACCGGAAGGTGAAGTCTACGCCTGTGTCGAAGCGCCCAAAGGTGAATTCGGCGTCTATCTGGTCTCTGATGGTACGAACCGGCCATACCGGTGCAAAATCCGCGCGCCGGGTTTCCCGCACCTGGCCGCCATGGATTATCTCAATAAAGGGCATATGCTGGCTGATGTTTCCGCTATTCTCGGTTCTCTCGACATCGTGTTCGGGGAGATTGATCGATGAGCCCGCGTCGTCTGGCCACATCACAGCCCGAAAGTTTTTCGCTGTCTTCCGAAGCTGAAGAATCTATCAAAACCTGGATCGGGAAATACCCCGGGGGGCGGCAGCATTCGGCCCTGATACCGGCACTCTGGATAGCGCAAAACGATAATAACGGCTGGCTCCCGGAGGCAGCACTGCGTGTCATCGGCGATATGCTCGGCGTAGCCTACATCCGCGTTTACGAGGTTGCAACCTTCTACACCATGTTCAATCTGGCCCCGGTGGGCGAGCATCATATTCAGCTTTGCGGGACGACGCCGTGCTGGTTGCGCGGGGCGGATGATCTGAAGAATGTGTTGCGCGACCGTATCGGGCCGGGCGGCTCTGTATCCGGCGACGGCAGGTTTTCCTGGACCGAGGTCGAGTGCCTCGGGGCCTGTGCCAATGCGCCGATGGTCCAGATCAGTAATCGTCACGGCCATGACTACTACGAGGATTTGACCCCGGACAACCTGACACATCTGATTGATAATCTGGCGGCAGGCAAACCCGTCAGGCCCGGCCCGCAAAATGACCGTTACAGTTCGGAACCTGAAGGCGGGAACATCGCGCTCCAGGGTAAAGGTTATTTCCACACTGAAAAATTGGAAACGCTGCCCAATTGCGAAAAAAAAGTCAGCCTGAATTATTATGAACCCGATCCCAAGGAACGCCGCGCAACCAGGGACGGCTGGGTCGATCCGGGCCGCAAAGCTTCGGCTGATCCGAAAAGGCGTAAATCAGGCGGGGATATATCGGCGGGCCTGTCTGATCAGCCCCTGAACGCCGCACGTCCGGCGCGCGCCAATAAGGCCAGGCCGAAAAACATATTTTCACACAAACCCCGGGCCACATACACGGACGGAGCCACCGGCGGTGTGCCGGATGATCTCAAGCGCATCAAAGGTGTCGGGTCGAAATTCGAAGATAATCTGAATGCCCTGGGTATCTGTTACTTCCGCCAGATTGCGGCCTGGACAACCGCGGACATCAAACAGTTTGAGGAGATTATCGGCAGAGGTTTTGCGGGTCGTGTCGCGCGGGATGAATGGGTCAAGCAGGCCCGAAAACTGGCAGATGAGTCCTGATGGTAAAACTTCTTGAGGATAAAGACCGAATTTTTACCAATCTCTACGGGTTGCAGGATTGGCGGCTTGGGGCCGCCAAGGAACGCGGGGCCTGGTTCGGCACTGCGGAAATGATCGGGAAGGGACATGACTGGATCATTGATCAAGTCAAAGCCTCCGGCCTGCGCGGGCGTGGAGGCGCGGGTTTCCCGACCGGCCTGAAATGGTCATTCATGCCCAGGGAAGTTGGCAAACGTCCGCATTATCTGGTCGTCAACGCTGACGAGTCAGAGCCCGGCACATGTAAGGACCGGGACATGATGCGCCATGACCCGCATTTGCTTATCGAAGGCTGTCTGGTCGCAAGCTACGCCATACGTGCCCATGCCTGTTACATTTATCTGCGCGGTGAATATGTTCTGGAGCGATACCGCCTGCAGGCCGCGATTGATGAGGCCTACGCCGCAGGGCTGGTGGGCAGGAATGCGTCCGGCTCCGGCTGGGATTTCGATGTTTACGTTCATCACGGAGCCGGTGCCTATATATGCGGCGAAGAAACGGCTTTGCTGGAGTCCCTGGAGGGTAAAAAAGGACAACCCCGCCTGAAGCCGCCATTTCCGGCAAATACGGGTCTGTACGGCTGTCCGACGACGGTGAACAATGTGGAATCCATTGCCGTTGTACCCACCATATTGCGGCGTGGCGCAGAGTGGTTCGCCAGCTTTGGCCGGGACAATAACAGGGGGACGAAAGTCTTCTCCGTATCCGGCCATGTCAACAGGCCATGCAATGTGGAGGAGGCCCTGTCCATTCCTCTCAAAACTCTAATCGAGGAACATGCAGGCGGTGTGCGCGGCGGTTGGGACAATCTCAAAGCGGTTATTCCGGGCGGCTCATCTGTGCCGCTCATACCGAAAAAGATTTGCGACACGGTCCTGATGGATTTTGATGCCCTGCGTGACCATCAATCCGGTCTCGGGACAGCGGCAGTCATCGTGATGGACAAGAGCGTTGATATCATCAAGGCGATTGCGCGCCTGTCCTATTTCTACAAACACGAATCCTGCGGGCAGTGCACACCGTGTCGCGAAGGTACAGGCTGGATGTGGCGCGTCATGGAGCGTATGGTCAGGGGTGAAGCCGAAACGGCCGAGATTGATATGCTGCTCGACGTTACCAGACAGGTTGAAGGACACACCATCTGTGCCCTTGGCGATGCGGCGGCCTGGCCGGTACAGGGCCTCATCCGCCACTTCCGTCATGAAATTGAGGAGCGGATTGATTTGTATCGAAATGATAAACCGGTCTTCGTGCAGGCGGCGGAGTAAATGATGAACCGGTTTGCCGTATTGACCGGATGCAGCCTGTTTGCAGTTTTTGCGGCCCCATCGGTCGCGTTCAATGCCTCCAAAGCCATGACAAGGGAAGATGAGAGTCATGACTGATCTTTGCAAAATCAATATCGACGGCACGGAGTACGAGATGCCGGGCGAGCTGACCCTTATGCAGGCCTGTGAAGAGACCGGGGCGGAGATTCCGCGGTTCTGCTATCATGAACGCCTGTCCGTGGCCGGTAATTGCCGCATGTGTCTGGTTGAGTGGGTCGGAGCACCCAAACCGCAGGCATCCTGTGCGCTTCAGGTGAAAGACCTGCGCCCGAACCGTGACGGTACACCCGCGAATATCCGCACCAATTCCGAAACCGTCAGGAAAGCGCGCGAGGGCGTGATGGAATTCCTGCTCATTAACCATCCGCTGGATTGCCCGATCTGTGACCAGGGCGGAGAGTGTGACCTGCAGGATCAGGCTATGGTCTATGGGCGCTCCGGCTCCCGCTTTGAAGAGAATAAACGCGCCGTGGATGACAAGCACATGGGGCCTTTGGTCAAGACCATCATGACACGCTGTATTCAATGCACACGGTGTGTGCGTTTCGTCACTGAAGTGGCCGGTGTGCAGGAAATCGGACTGGCATCCCGCGGCGAAGACGCTGAAATCACAACCTATCTGGAACAGTCGCTTACATCGGAATTATCCGGCAATGTCATTGATCTTTGCCCGGTGGGTGCACTGACATCCAGGCCTTACGCCTTTAATGCGCGGCCTTGGGAGCTTGACAGTGTTCAATCCATTGATGTCATGGATGCGGTGGGGTCAAACATTCGTGTCGACAGCCGCACAGGTCGTGTGCTTCGTATCCTGCCCATCATCAATGACGATGTGAATGAGGAATGGATATCTGATAAAACCCGCTTCGTTTGGGACGGGTTGGGTCGCCAGCGCCTTGACAGGCCCTATATCCGTAAAAACGGCAAGTTAAGCGCCGCATCATGGGACGAAGCCCTCGGCGTTGCGGCCGGGAAACTGTCCGGAGATACCGGACACATTGGCGTATTAGCCGGGGATTTGTGTGATGCCGAGTCGATGAAAGCCTTAAAGGACCTCTGCGATGTTATGGGTATAGGGAACAAGGACTGCCGTCAGGACGCTGCAGCTCTTCCGGCACACTCCCGCGGAGCCTACCTGTTTAACTCCACAGTGGCAGGTATCGAAAATGCTGACGCCATCCTCCTGATTGGGGCGAACCCGCGAATTGAAGCGCCTTTGGTGAATACGCGCATCCGCAAAGCATGGTTGTCCGGTACAACACGTATCGGCCTCATCGGAGAGGCGGCTGACCTGACCTATGAATATGACCATGTCGGCGTGACGGCACAGGATATTGCCGATTTCACCAACTCGACCAAAGGTTTTGCCCGTGAGTTCCAATCCGCCAGGCGGTCGGCCGTCATCATCGGCATGGGCGCACTGGCCGGATCCGGCGGAGCCAGAACGCTCAAAGCCTGCGCTGATCTGGCAGACGGGTTCGGTGTCATTACAGATGGCTGGAACGGTTGGAATATCCTCCATAATGCTGCGGCTCGTGTCGGCGGGCTGGATATGGGTTTCATCCCGAATGACGGCAGCAGGTCCACTAGCGAAATTTTGGACTCGGCGCAGTCCGGTGATATTAAAACCGTATATTTACTTGGAGCAGATGAAGTTAATACGTCCAAACTCAGGGACGCTTTTGTGATTTATCAGGGTTCACATGGCGATGTCGGTGCACATGTGGCCGATGTCATTCTGCCGGGAGCCGCCTACACCGAAAAGGACGGGTTATATGTTAATCTTGAAGGCCGCGTGCAGATGGGTGTTGCTGCTGTCGCGCCGAAAGGTGAGGCTAGGGTCGATTGGGCTATCATCCGCGCTTTGTCGGCGCGACTGGGCAAAGCCCTGCCTTATGACAACATTGAGGAATTGCGGGAAAAGCTGTTCGTTGACCACCCGGTATTCGCTTCCATCGACCACGTTGCAGCGTCGGATGAGAGACTGGATTTGTCCGGTCTGGGCGATGTCGGCGAGCCGGGCGAAGAGATATTGAAATCCCCCATTACGGATTTCTACCTGACCAACCCCATTGCCCGCGCCTCCGCGACCATGGCGGAGTGTTCCGATCTGATCCATGCGGAAATCAGGGAAGCGGCGCAATGAATGCTCACATCACAGGTTTCTGGAACGAGGTATCACCCGCAGTCTGGTTCGGGCTGAAACTGGCGCAAGTGCTGGCCTTTGTTATTGTGCTGGCGTTGCTGGTGGCAGCGCTTGTCCTGGCCGACCGGAAAATCTGGGCGGCGGCACAAATGCGCAAGGGCCCGAACGTCGTGGGCGCTTTCGGCCTGTTGCAGACCATTGCCGATGCACTGAAATTCTTCTTCAAGGAAATTATCATCCCGGATGGCTCCAGCAAATTCCTGTTCATTCTGGCCCCGGTCATAACGTTGATCATGGCGTTTCTGGCCTGGGCCGTGATACCTGTCGCGCCCGGCTGGGTGATTTCCGACATAAATATCGGTGTGCTTTATGTCCTGGCGATTTCTTCCCTCGGCGTTTATGGCATCATCATTGGCGGCTGGGCGTCGAATTCGAAATACCCGTTTATGGGGGCGCTGCGCTCCGCGGCACAGATGATTTCCTATGAAGTCTCCATAGGGTTCATTATTCTGACAGTGGTCATGCTTGCGGGTTCCATGAACCTGACCGAAATTGTCGAGGCTCAGGCCGGCGGCTTCTGGAACTGGCACATGTTCCGGATTAATGTCATGAAGAACCCATGGAATATCCTGCTTTTTCCCGTCATGTTTTACATGGGTGTGTTGTTC
This sequence comes from Hyphomonadaceae bacterium, assembly GCA_014324115.1. GTDB lineage: Bacteria > Pseudomonadota > Alphaproteobacteria > Caulobacterales > Maricaulaceae > JACOMS01. Next base: position 11,370 of record JACOMS010000005.1, on the reverse strand, counting down.
TTTATCTCGGCACTCGCCGAGACCAACCGTCCACCCTTTGACCTGCCCGAAGCTGAATCCGAGCTGGTTGCCGGTTATCAGGTGGAATACTCTTCCACGCCCTTCCTGATGTATTTCTTCGGTGAATATGTAAACATCATGCTGCTGTGCTCCATGATGACCATCCTGTTCCTCGGCGGATGGTATGCGCCGTTTGACATTGGTGTTCAGTTCCTGCCGCCTGTTTTCTGGTTTTTCCTGAAGACGGCCTTTCTGTTCTTCCTGTTCGCCATGGTCAAAGCCATTGTGCCCCGTTACCGCTACGATCAGCTGATGCGTCTGGGTTGGAAGGTCTTTCTGCCTATCTCGCTGGCATCAATCACATGTGTCGCAGCGTGGGTCACGTTTTTCGGCTAGATTGGAGTTACATAAATGTTGCGCATAAAGCAGGCCGTTCGCGGCGCATTACTGATGGATTTTGCAAGTGCCTTCCGGCTTGCATTGAAGTATTTCTTCCGCCCAAGCGTAACTGTGAATTACCCGTTCGAGAAAAACCCGATCTCACCGCGGTTTCGGGGTGAACACGCGCTGCGCCGATATTCCAGCGGTGAAGAGCGCTGCATTGCCTGTAAACTCTGCGAAGCTATCTGCCCGGCGCAAGCGATAACCATTGAAGCCGAGCCGGGCGAAGACGGCTCTCGCCGCACGACACGTTATGACATAGATATGGTCAAGTGCATCTATTGCGGCTTCTGTCAGGAAGCCTGCCCGGTGGATGCCATTGTCGAGGGGCCGAATTTCGAGTTCGCAACCGAGACCCGTGAAGAGCTCTATTACGATAAGGAGAAACTCCTCGAAAACGGGGACCGATGGGAAAAAGAAATCGCGAAAAATCTGGAACTCGACGCACCTTATCGTTAAGGGACGCGGGCTCAGGGCGAATGGACTTAGGGTCGGATCAGAGGGAATTGCGATACTGTGTTGGTTACACTCACATTTTACCTTTTGGCGGCTGTCGCCGTTATGGCTGCCTTCATGGTTGTGGCTGCGCGTAATCCCGTGCATTCGGTCATGTATCTTATCCTGACATTTTTCTCTGCTGCGGGTCTGTTTATCCTGATGGGGGCCGAATTTCTCGCATTGTTATTGATCATGGTCTACGTCGGGGCGGTCGCCGTCCTGTTCCTTTTTGTGGTCATGATGCTCGAAGTCGATTTCGTCGAAATTAAACAGGGATTTTTGCAATATGCACCGTTCGGGCTGGTTATGGCTTTCATCCTTTTCCTTGAAATGGTTCTGGTAGGTGCAGCTTATTTCTTCGGCGACAGCGGCGTGCCCGACACTGATCCCGAAGTCTCGAATCTCGAAGCAATCGGCAGTGTTCTCTACACAGACTACGCTTTGTTCTTTGAAGGGGTCGGACTTGTTCTTCTTGTCGCCATGATCGGGGCGATTGTTCTGACCCACCGTGCCCGCGACGGTGTGCGTCGTCAGGATGTCGGCAGGCAGGTCGCCCGTACCCGCGAAGCAGCGATAAAAAAGGTTGACATCGAACCGGGCGAGGGGATCGGCCCGTGAGTGTCGGTCTTGCACATTATCTCGTCGTCGCGGCCCTGCTATTTACGATTGGCGTGTTCGGCATTTTCGTAAACCGCAAAAACGTCATCATCATTCTGATGTGCGTCGAGCTGATGCTGTTGGCCGTAAACATTAATTTCGTGGCTTTTGCCGCACACATGACGGTGGCCCCTGGAGCCGATCCGCTGGCCGGGCAGGTTTTTGCGCTATTTGTTCTGACCGTGGCAGCTGCCGAAGCGGCAGTCGGTCTTGCTATCCTGGTTGTCTATTTCCGCAACCGCGGCACTATCGCTGTCGAAGACATTGATTTGATGAAGGGGTAGAGCGATGCTGATGCTGCTTTACAAAATCATCGTCTTTGCCCCGCTTTTAGGTTGTCTGATCACCGGGTTCCTCGGGCGCAGGATCGGCGACAAACCATCTATGACAATTGCGACAGGTCTGCTCTTCCTGTCAGCCATCCTGTCATGGGTCGCTTTCTTTGACATATATAATAACAAGGGGATTGAGCCCACAGTCAATCTTTTCCGCTGGATGGATGTCGGCGGGTTGACCGCCAACTGGGCGCTCAAGATCGATATGTTAACGGGTGTCATGCTCGTCGTGGTAACGACCGTATCCGCCCTCGTGCATCTCTATAGCTGGGGCTATATGGAGAATGATCCCGGAAAGCCGCGCTTCTTTGCCTATCTCTCGCTTTTCACCTTTGCCATGCTGATGTTGGTGACAGCGGATAATTTCATCCAGCTTTTTTTCGGCTGGGAAGGTGTCGGGCTTGCCTCGTACCTGCTCATCGGCTTCTGGTATAAAAAACCGTCTGCCAATGCCGCAGCCATCAAGGCTTTCGTGACCAACCGTGTCGGGGATGTTGGATTTGCGCTCGGTGTGATGGCTGTCTTCTTTATCTTTGGTTCTGTCAACTTTGATACCGTCTTTGCGACCCTGGCCGACAATTCTGATCGCATTGTGTCTTTTGTTGGTATGGAAATCAATGCCGTCGAATTAATTGCGTTCCTCCTCTTCGTTGGTGCGATGGGTAAATCGGCGCAATTCATTCTGCACGTCTGGCTACCTGATGCGATGGAGGGCCCGACACCCGTGTCTGCGCTTATCCATGCTGCAACCATGGTGACGGCGGGCGTGTTCCTCGTCTGTCGTGTTTTTCCAATTTACGAAATGGCGCCGGTGACTGCCGGATTTATTACTGTCATCGGAGCGTTTACGGCGCTGTTTGCCGCCACAGTCGCTCTCGTACAAAATGACATCAAGCGGGTTATAGCCTATTCAACCTGCTCACAGCTCGGCTATATGTTTTTTGCTGCCGGTGTCGGGGCCTACAGTGCGGCCATGTTTCACCTTTTTACCCACGCATTCTTCAAGGCGTTACTCTTCCTTGGCGCAGGTTCCGTTATCCATGCCTTGCATCATGAGCAGGATATGCGCAAAATGGGCGGCACGTGGAAAGTCATCCCGCTCACCTATATGGCCATGATTGTCGGTACACTGGCCCTGACCGGAGTCGGTTTCCCCGGTATCCCCGGTGTTGTCGATGTCAAGTTTGGCTTTGCAGGTTTCCATTCCAAGGATCTGGTTATTGAGTCTGCCTACGCGGCAGGCACAAGCGCCGGAGTCTTTGCGTTCTGGGCCGGGGTTATCGCGGCGCTGATGACATCGTTTTATTCCTGGCGTCTGATCTTTATGACTTTCCATGGACGGCACCGCGTCAAAAAAGAAGTTATCAACCATGCCCGCGAAAGTCCAGGGGTCATGCTCATCCCATTGTTCATTCTATCCATTGGTGCCATGGCTGCAGGCTCCGTGTTCCATGACGGCTTTGTGGGCGAAGGTGCGGCGGACTTCTGGAGACATGCTTTGCCTGCGGATATGCACGCCGATCCCGCACCGATCCATCCGTATGCTGCTGTCGGGGCAGACCATGTCGATGATGCCCATGGCGGTGGCCATCATGACTTCCCGCTCTGGGTTCTGTGGGCACCGGTTCTGGTTTCGGCACTCGGCTTCATTACCGCCTGGTTCATGTATATCCGCAATGACGGCACACAGAGGCGTATCGCCTCTGAAGGCGGACCTCTATACCGATTTTTGCTCAACAAATGGTACATTGATGAGCTTTACGATGCGACTGTCGTACGTGCGACGCGCTGGTTGGGCGATCTGTTCTGGAAGCGCGGGGACAAGGGACTGATCGACCGCTTCGGCCCTGACGGTATCGGCAAGGCTGCCATGGCCGGGGCCAGGCGCCTGTCCGGGCTTCAAAGCGGTTATCTCTATCACTACGCCTTTGTGATGCTGCTCGGTCTTGCCGTCATCATTGCCCTGGTCTTCGGGACGTCGGGAGGTTGATAGGTGTTTGATGATGTCCCGATACTCTCGATTATCACTTTCATCCCGCTTATCGTCGCGTTGTTTCTCATATTCATAACGCACATTTCCGGGGAAGACGCTCTCGAACAGCTCGAAAAAAACGCGCCACGCGTGGCACTCATTGTGACGACCGTTGTGTTTATCCTGTCACTGCTTCTGGTCCTCAATTTTGACCCGTCCACGGCGGACTATCAATTCACCGAAACCTTCACCTGGATCGGCGGCGGCATTGAATACCGTATGGGCGTGGACGGTATATCCATGCTTTTCGTCGTGTTGACCGCCTTCCTGACACTACTTTGTATTTTCGCCAGCCAGAGCTCCATCAAGTCCCGTATGATTGAGTATATGGTGGCGTTTCTGATTTTGGAAACCTTCATGATCGGTGTTTTCTGCGCGCTGGACCTGATCCTGTTTTACCTGTTCTTTGAAGCCGTGCTTATCCCGATGTTCATCATAATCGGCGTATGGGGCGGCAAGAACCGGGTCTACGCTTCCTACAAGTTTTTTCTTTATACGCTCCTTGGTTCGGTATTGATGCTCGCTGCCGTCCTTTGGATTTACGGTTACGCGGCGCAGGAATTCGATAGGCCGACGACCAATATTGAGACCTTGTCAAATGAGCTTGATCTTCCTGTCGGGGCGCAGACATGGCTCTGGCTCGCTTTCTTCGCCTCCTTTGCGGTCAAAATGCCCATGTGGCCCGTGCATACCTGGTTGCCTGACGCCCACGTCGAAGCTCCTACAGCCGGATCTGTTATTCTGGCGGGGATACTGTTGAAACTCGGCGGTTACGGTTTCCTGCGGTTTTCCGTACCCATGTTCCCGGACGCAAGTGTATCGCTCGCGCCGCTGATTTTCTGGATGAGCATTATCGCCATTATCTACACATCGCTTGTGGCCTACCGCCAGAAAGACATCAAGAAGCTCATCGCCTATTCTTCCGTGGCCCACATGGGTTTCGTGACCATGGGAATTTTCGTGGTCAACATGCAGGGCATTCAGGGCGCGATTTTCCAGATGCTGTCCCATGGACTAATCTCCGCTGCGCTCTTCTTCTGTGTCGGCGTCATTTATGACCGCATGCATACCCGTGATATTGCTTTTTACGGTGGCCTTGTGAAGGCCATGCCGGTCTATGCCTTTTTCATGATGTTGTTTACCATGGCTAACGTCGGTCTGCCGGGCACATCGGGTTTTATCGGCGAAATCCTGACCATGATCGGCGCGTTCCAGTACAACTCCTGGATTGCCGCCGGGGCTGCTACAGGCATGATTCTGTCCGCCGTCTACGCGCTCCATCTCTATCGTGCGGTCATATTTGGCGAACAGAGCAACGATAAGCTCGACAATATCGAAGATATGAAACGACACGAAATAGCAGTTCTCGCGTCACTTGCAGTCATGGTTATCGTCCTTGGTGTTTATCCGTCCCTGATTACAGATATCACTGCCGTGTCGGTCGAAAACCTTATCAACCGGTTCAACGTAGCCACCGGACAGGAATAGCCGGGGATAAGTCATGAATTATCAGCTCATCCTCCCTGAAATCCTGTTAGCCTTATGCGCCTCGTTCCTGCTGGGTATCGGCGTGTCCAAAAAGGGCAATCGTGCACCTGTTATCCGCAATGTTGCGATTGCGTTACTGGTGATCTATGCCCTTGTTGGCCCGGTGCTGGGTGGGCGGAGTGGCCCCGCGGCCAATGGCATGCTCATGATTGATGCCTACGCGCATTACCTCAAATTTTTTCTCGGACTGTCCGGCGCTGCGGCCCTGTTATTGTCCAAATCCTATCTCAAGACAGAGAAGCTTGACCATTTTGAATTTTCGGTTTTGCTTCTCTATGCTGTGCTCGGCATGGGTGTGATGGTCTCGGCCAACAACATGCTTGCACTCTATATCGGTATTGAGCTGCAAAGTCTGGCACTTTACGTCATGGCAGCGTTCAATCGCGACTCTCTGCGAGCCTCCGAAGCCGGGCTGAAGTATTTCGTCCTGGGTGCTATATCATCGGGTCTTCTCCTCTACGGTATTACGTTGGTCTACGGTTTTACAGGCTCCGTCGACTTTGACGGTATCGCTGCCGCCGTCGCGTCAAATGGATACAGTTCCGGCGTTATCGCGGGCATGGTGTTCATCCTCTGCGGGTTGGCGTTCAAGATTTCTGCGGCACCGTTCCATATGTGGACGCCGGATGTTTATGAAGGTTCACCGGCACCTGTGACCGCCTTTTTTGCGAGCGCACCAAAACTTGCCGCCATCGCGCTCATGGCTCGCGTCATTATCGGGCCGTTCGACGGTATTATGGATCAATGGCAGAGCGTTATTATCGTGCTGGCGCTCCTGTCCATGTTTGTCGGTGCTGTCGGCGCATTGATGCAAACCAATATCAAGCGTCTGATGGCCTACTCCTCAATTGCCAATATGGGCTACGCGCTTGTACCGCTCGCGTCGGGGGGCGAGGAGGGTGTGCGCGGTATGCTCATCTTCATGACCATATACATCATTTCCATCACGGGTATTTTTGCCTGCATATTGCAGATGCGCAATCGCGACGGCGTGGTCGAACAGATCAGCGACCTCTCCGGCTTGTCAAGGACCAATCGCGGTATGGCGTTCTCCCTGACCGCTCTCATGTTCTCTCTCATGGGAATTCCGCCGCTGCTCGGTTTCTTCGGCAAGTTGTTTGCGTTCTGGCACGCCGCCTCTGTCGGCTTGGTCTGGCTTGTCGTCGCAGCCCTTATCGCCAGTGTCATTGGCGCGTTTTACTATTTGCGTATTGTCAAAATCATGTGGATGGATGAGGGCGGGCGTGAGTTCATCGCCCCCCCGGCGTCGCTGGCCTGGACATCGACGGTCTCCGTCGCAATGGTCTTCCTGACAATTATTCCGTTCATTGCCATACCCGCCAGAGGCTGGGTTGAGCAGGCTTCCACCAGCCTCTTTTAGAGTCACGCTTTGCGTATTGTGCATCTGGACTCTTGCGAGTCGACTAATGTGACCGCCCGTAACCTGGCAGAACAGGGCGAGCCTTGTCCGCTCTGGATACGGGCCGACGTGCAGACCAGGGGACGTGGACGCCGCGGTCGGGAATGGATATCCGGGTCCGGTAACCTTTATACCTCGGGGCTTTATATTCACGAAGGGAACGCAACAGAGGCCGCCTTGACAGGTTTTGTCGCTTCTATTGCTGTCGCCGAGACCATTGAAGCGTACGTCCCCCTAGGCGTATCTGTGAAATGGCCCAATGACGTGCTTATCAACGGAGCCAAAACGGCCGGTATTTTGCTTGAAAAATGCGACAACAGGCTCATCATCGGGATTGGCATTAACCTGATGTATCATCCCGAAGATACGCTCTATCCGACGACACACATTATGGCGCACATGTTGAGTCATGATCTTGAAACAGAAGAACCCGGAGTGCCGGAACCGCGAACCGTACTCGCCATTCTGGCGGCGCGGTTTGAGCATTGGCGGCACGTTCAGCTCACTCAAGGGTTCGCGGCTATCCGATCTGTCTGGCTGCGTCGTGCCGTGGGGGTGCCGGGGCGTGTCACAGTAAATCTCAAAAATGATTCTTTTTCCGGCTATGCTCAAACACTTGGCACCAATGGCGCCTTGCAGGTGCGTCTTGATAATGGCACCATTCGCGATGTCCATGTGGGCGAGGTTTTCTTTGAGGGGACCTGAATGCTTCTTGCGATTGACAGCGGCAATACGAATACGCTCTTTGCCATTCATGACGGCAAGACCTGGGTGATTGAATGGCGTATCGCCACCGACCCCACCCGCACGGCTGATGAATATGCCGTCTGGTTCTACCAGCTGCTGGAGATGCAAAGCCTGACTTTCTCGGATATTTCCGACTGTGTTATCTCGACTGTTGTGCCGCAGGGGCTGTTTAATTTCCGCAATCTGGCCCGGCGGCATCTTGATATTGATCCCATCATTGTCGGCGAATCGGGTGTGAAAATCGGCATAGGCGTACGCACGGACAACCCCGGGGAGGTTGGGGCTGATCGTTTGGTCACATCGCTTGGCGCGGTGCTGCGATATCGTGGTCCGCTCATTATCATTGATAGCGGCACAGCGACCACTTTTGATATTGTTTCAGGTGACCGTAATTTCGAGGGCGGGATCATCGCGCCCGGTATCAATCTGTCCATGCGCGCCCTGCATGAGGCGGCAGCAAAGCTCCCCCGTATTGCGATCCGGCAACCTGACAGGGTCATTGGCAAAAACACGGTCGAAGCCATGCAATCCGGCGTCTTCTGGGGATATATCGGCTTGATTGACGGTCTCGTAAGCCGTATCCTCATGGAGGATGACCGTGAATTCACCGTTATCGGCACGGGCGGGGTCGCGTCCCTGTTTGAGGGCGCGTCCCGGACCATTCAAATCTATGATCCGAATCTGGCCATTAACGGGCTGCTTGAAATCTGGCGGCTCAATCGAAACACTTGAACTATGGTAAAAAATCCGGACGAACTCGTCTTTCTCCCGCTGGGTGGGAGCGGCGAAATCGGCATGAATCTTAATCTTTTCGGCTACGGCCCGGCCCATGACCGCAAATGGATCATCGTCGATATAGGCGTCAGCTTTGGCGATCTGACCACGCCCGGGATAGATATTATCATGCCCGACACGGAGTATATCGAAGCCCATGTGGACAATCTCCTTGGTATTGTCCTGACCCATGCCCATGAGGACCATATGGGGGCGCTGGCCAAGCTCTGGCCGCGTCTGAAATGCCCCGTCTACGCCACGCCTTTTACCATGTATCTGGTCAAGGATAGATTGGCCGAAGCCGGTTTCCTGGATGCAGTCGAACTGATCGAAATGCCGTTGAGGGGACGGTTTGATCTCGGCCCGTTTGACATTGAGTATGTGACCCTGACCCATTCCATCCCGGAACCAAACGCACTTGCCATACGCACGCCTGTCGGCATGATTTTCCATACGGGCGACTGGAAAATTGATGACCGGCCGCAGATCGGATCGTCTATGGACACTCACTGCTTGACGGGGTTGAAAGAGGAAGGCATTCTCGCCACCGTCTGCGACTCGACCAATGCGCTTTCGCCCGGCCATGCGGGGTCGGAAGGCGATGTGAGAGAGGAACTCATCAAGCTGATCGGCGAATGCAGGGACTGCGGCGTTGCCGTTGCCGGTTTTGCGTCGAATATCGCCAGGCTGGAATCCGTGATGCTGGCGGCAAAGAAACATGACCGCGTCGTCTGCCTTGTCGGGCGCTCCATGCACCGCATGTACGGCGCAGCCAGGTCCGTCGGGCTGATGTCGGGTATCAATGCGATTATCGACGAAAAGGAAGCCGCGTGTATCCCGTCCGGGAATGTGCTCTATCTCTGCACCGGATCGCAGGGCGAGCCACGCGCTGCGTTGTCGCGCATTGCAGATGGCAGCCACCGCACTGTGAAGCTCGGCGAGGGCGATGTCGTTATTTTCTCATCCAAAATCATACCGGGTAATGAAAAGAATATTTTCGCACTCCAGAATAAACTTTCCGGCAAAGGTATCAAAATTGTCACGGAAAAAGACCGCTGCATCCATGTCTCCGGCCATCCTTACCAGGCCGAATTGCAGCAGATGTATGACTGGACAGAACCACACATTTCAATTCCTGTTCATGGCGAACGGCGCCACCTGGAAGAACATGCCCGCCTCGCCAGAAGCTGGGGTGTGCGCCATGCCTGTGCACCGCACAACGGCGAGATGATCAGGCTTTCAAAGGATGGTCCGGAAGTGATTGATGTCGTGCCAAACGGCCGCTTGCACGAAGACAGCGGCATTATTGTAAAGGCCACAGACGAGAGCCTGCGCCTGCGCAGGAAAATGGCCCATGCAGGCCACATTTCAGTGAGCCTCGTAATCAACACCAGGGGCAGTCTGATCTCCGGCCCCGAACCGCGCATGAGCGGTTTCCCTGAAGGTAAAGACGGTGAATTGCTTGAGCATATGCTTGATAGCATAGCCGATCTGGCCGGGGAGACTTTTGCCACCTTGTCCGGGAAATCCAGAACCGACGAGGATACTATTGAATCTAAAATCAGATCCGCCATCAGGCGACGTGTGAATAACACGACCGACAAACGCCCGGTGGTTGAAGTCATTGCCCATCGCATTTAAGAACCGGCCATGAATTATCAAACCTTGACATACGATACATTTTTGGGTCCATTCAATCATGTCGGTGTGGCTGTACCGGACATCGGAAGGGCCGTCACAATGTATCGTGACGTGTTTGGCGTCAGAAATATCACAGAACCCAAAGCCTTTCCGCCGCAGGGTGTGACCTACGCCTTTGTCAATCTGCCTGGCGGACAAGTGGAACTGATTGAGCCTTATGGTGAAGCTTCGCCTATCCTCAAATTTCTCGAACGCCACCCAAAGGGCGGGCAACACCACATCTGTTTCGAAGTAAAGGATATTCACGCGGCCTCTCTGGCCATGTCGGAGAAGGGTGTGCGTGTGCTTGATGAACCCCGCATCGGCGCACACGGGATGCCGGTTGTTTTCCTGCATCCGGGGGATGTGGGCGCTGTGCTGATTGAACTCATGGAAACACCCGGGGGCGAGCACTAATTTCCGGCCATGGCTCTATTCTCGATGCTCATTGTTTATTTGCTCGTCTGGTGGGTAACCCTGTTTGCTGTTCTGCCAATCGGAGTGCGCGGGCAGGCCGAGGATAATTCAGTCGTTAAAGGCTCGGAACCGGGTGCACCTGTCAAGGCTGACATGAAACGCAAGGTCATTCTCACCACGGCTGTATCCGCGATTATCTGGGCGATTGTCTGCACAATTATCCATTTCGGTGTTTTTGATGTGCTCGGTGAATATGGTTATGAGTGACGGCCAGACGGGAGCATCCGGTAAAATCAGTAGATTAGCCGTCACATCCCGTAAAATGGTTCGGCTGTTTCGTGAACTGGACACTTCCAAAAACTTCTGGATTTTTGGTGTAAAGTATGATTCCTGTTTTGTATGACACAACATGGCCTGTCTGACTTGGACGAACGACTTAAGCGGGTTAGCGATTTGGGCGATCCGCTTGAGGTGATGAATGCTATCATTGATTTTGAAGTCTTTCGCCCGGTTCCGGATCGGGCGTTGAAGCGTTCGGATCGGCGCAAGGGCGGTCGTCCCCCATTTGATCCGGTTCTGATGTTCAAGTACTGATCCTTCAGGCCCTGAATGATCTTTGCCGATGAATGTGCGGAGTTTCTGATTACGGATCGGTTGAGCTATGGGCGCTTTCCGGGCTTGGAAGGCAAGGCTTGCGGATCGGAACACGATTTGGACCTTTCGCGAGCATCTGAAAAAGGCAGGGGTGATGGATGATCTGTTTGCAGCGTTTGAGCGTCAGATCATGGCTTCGGGCTATCGCGCCGCCCATAGGTCAATTG
>JACOMS010000004.1 GCA_014324115.1 Hyphomonadaceae bacterium | reverse complement strand
AGACGCCACCCCTCAGTGTGGCTCTGCCTGTATTCCCGGCCGCATCGGTTGCCGTTGCCGTACACGTAAAAAAGGTATAAAAGCCGCGAACGGGCGCGGTGTAGGTGTTGTTCGCAAACGAACCCGCATCACATGTCACATCGGGCCCGGTCGTAACACCCACATTATCCGTCGCGGTGAGTGTTACCGAAGCTGTGGTGCCCGAGATAACAGTCAGGGTATCCGGGCTGAAGGTGACAACCGGCGATGTTGTGTCCGGAGGAGCGGTGATGGAAACCATAAGCGCGGCTGTACCCTCATTCCCGGCCGCATCAGAAGCCGTGGCTGTGCACGTCGCCGTGGTGTCGGCACTGACCGCAGGCGCGGTGTAGGTGTTGTTGGCAAAGGAACCCGCATCACATGTCACATCGGGCCCGGTCGTAACAGCCACATTATCCGTCGCGGTGAGGGTTGACGCCGCGGTCGCGCCCGAAGCCACGGTCAGGGTCCCCGGAGTGAAGGTGACAACCGGCGGCGTTGTTTCCCTGGCGATGGAAACCGTGAGTGTGGCCTCGCCTATATTGCCGGCAAAATCCAGAGCTCTTGCCCTGCACGTAGCCGTGGTATCAACGCTGACAACAGGCGCGGTGTAGGTTTTGGTATCCGGGTCATAGGAACCCTGCGTGCATGTGACCGCGGGTCCGGTCGTAATAGCCACATTATCCGTCGCGGTGAATGTCGACACCGCCGTCGCGCCCGAATCCACGCTGATCTCCGACGGATCGAATTCCAGCACAGGGGCCGTGGTATCATCCCCGAAGGTGATTCGGAGTGTGGCTAATCTTACGCTTTCGTCGTCAACCACAAAGCACTCAGTGTTGGTAACCTCTGGATTGTCCGGCGGAATGTATTCAGCCCTACGAGTCGGACCTTGATTGAAAAATCTGAGTCGGCCAACTCCACAGGTGACAGGTCCAGACCAATTGCTGAGTACTACGCTAAGGGGCGGCTCTCCTGCCCTTACGGTAATTGCGGCCGGTGTGAATGCCGGCCCGGCCTGACCCGAAGCGTGCGGCGCCGAACCAACAGCTGCCACCAGAACAAGACTCTTCAGCAGGATAGCCGGAACAACCGACTTTGCGGGTTTCGCCGCGGCGCCCTCAACGGCACGTTCCGCTTTAATAATCCGGAGTTTGCGAAGTATGGATTCCATGAATTTCTCTCCTCTCAGAGCATAAAGTAAGGGCGAGCCCTGCGCCCGGCCCGTCACCCGGCATCAATCACGACGGGTTATTCAAAATCTGTAGTACAGCGTCAACGACATCTTCAAGATAAAAGACTGTTGCGAATTTATCCGGATTCGCCGGGATTTCGGGATTTGCACCGTTTCCGGGCCCGGCGCGCGGGTGTCTGGTACCTGTGCGGAAGTCACAAAACGGCAAGGCATCCAGCGAAGGCGCGGGTTCGAAAAAAGCGCCGGAGGCCGGGCTATCCATTACGAATTCCGAATGAATGAGTCCGCCGATTACCACTTGTTTTGACAAAGCGGCTGGATTATGTCGCCCTTGCGCTGAACAAGCCGCATTAGCTCAGCCGGTAGAGCATCGCATTCGTAATGCGGGGGTCAGGTGTTCAAGTCACCTATGCGGCACCAGCGCCATCGGTCCTGCGGACTGATTTCGGAGAGCTGTCGGGACAGCTATACCCGGGAGCGTTGATTTTGCTCTGCCGTACCTTGTCGTTCCCGGAAATTTTCCGCTTTGTCCCGGCCCGGCGCCTTGTTTGGTCACGGGGCAGGACCGCTGGGCCCGATGATCCGGCCGCCGGTTGCCCCGTCAGTGGCTTCGGGCGGGTTATCTGTTTTGTCCTCACCGGACCGGACAGACCCTGTGTTCGTTTTTTCGTCCAGTACCGGTTTCAAAGCAGCGCCGGTTTCAAAGCGCGGATGGATCAGATCACCGGTTTCGCCGTAACTGAACACAAGCCGACGCCAGTCTTTGTCTTCGTAATCAAAAGCACCCCCATCCGGAGCGATATCTGCCCAATCCGGTTCAGATGCTGCCGTGGCCGCCCGTCGTGTCCAGACGGCTGCATCCACCGGGTTTTCAAGCATCGTTTCAGCTGCTGCCGCGAGCAGGCAGAGCCGCGTTGTGGGTTCTGTATTCTGCAACAGCGGAGACAGTTCCGACCAGGCCGCCACCGCGTCACCCGCATGCAGTGCATTTTCTATTTCAAGAATTCTGGTCTCACGGTGATCCGGATTTGTCTTGAGGAGCTGGTTCATGCGCCTGGCGCGGTCTTTTTCGGACAAGCCTTCAATCGCGGAACGATAAGCAATACCGAGCGCCGGGTGTGGCCGGACGCTCCAGGCTTTTTCAATCACGCTCACGGCCTTTCGTATCTCACCCTGCCGCACATGCAGATTGGCCGCCAAGGCTACGGCGGGGGTGAACTCCGGTGCCGCCTGTGCCGCCCGGTCGGCCATATCTGCGGCAGCAGGCAGATCACCTGTGCCGACCAGACGGGCGGCTTCCGCTGTTTCCAACACAGCACGGCGGCGTTGGCCGACATCCCGGTCAACATGCTTGCGTTTCAGGCCCAGATCAAGAGTTTCCAGCGCCTCAGACCAGCGTCCGTCCGAAACCTGTGCCTGGAACAGCGCATCAAACTCCCAAGCGGCGTTTTTGTTATCCTGATAGGTGGTCCCGGCATGTTCCATGACCCCGGCCAGATCGCCGCTCATCAAACACTGCTGCGCCAAGCCCCGCCGTGCCGTCAGGAGGGTTTTTTCGTCATCCAGCATGGCGCGGTACTGGTTGACAGCCTCGGCCTGGTCGCCGCTGATCACGGCCGCTTGCGCGGAAATAACCCGGCCCAGGGATTCGCTCTTGACAAGTTCGCGCATTTTCTTCGCCCGGCGGCGTGACCTGACGACATCTCCATCCGCAGCGGCGAGTAATGTTTCTTCCATGGCATCCAGAGCCTGATTATAGCGACGCAGTCCCAGACCCGCTCGCAAGCGATCCGGCAGGCGCCATATCCACGTAATGAAGCTCCAGAATGCCAGCAGCCCCATGATGAAAAGCGTAAAAACAAAGATGGCAGACTGCCAGCTCATATCAATCCCGTTTATGGCCAAAAGCCCGCTATCGGCCGAGGAGGTTATAACCAGCCGTGCATCATCGCCAATCAAGACCAGAAATACGGCGAGCACTGCAATGAGAACGAGAACAAAAATCACATATTTCGTCACGGCAGGCCCCTCAATTTACAGCGCTGTGCGCAGCCGATATCCAGTCTTTTGCCGCATTGCGGGCCGACTCGGGCCAATCATTGGTCATTTCGAGCGCCGACGTGATGTCACCCCTGGCAATCAATGACTCGATGTTCTCCACCATTGCAATGGCACCATCATCCCGGATGACCACATGTTTACCCAAGGCGCGGGAAAACCAGCCCTGCCCGGGATGACCTGGCCTGGACAAGGCCGTGAGCACGGCCTCCCTCGGGAATGGCGGCAGGATGTGAGCCGACGGGGATTTGACCATATCCTCAATCTGTTCCTCAATAGCGCCAATACGCCGGGTTGCCGACGTAAACTGTTTCGACGTATTCGACGCAATCGTACCGATACGGGTTTGCAGGGTTGTGAGCTCTGTCTTCATGGCTGTAACATCAAGGCCGGTCGTTTCCAGAATTTCGATGCGTGTCGTCAGGTCGGCCAGTCGGGTTTGCAGGGATTTGATAATGTCGGCACCGGTCGCGGGGGTATCGGGCATGACTGTCAGGCCGGGTTCCGGTGTTGCGCCGCCGAATGTGGTCACCCGGGTTTCCAACGCGTCCAATCTTGTAATGATGTCTGAAAAGCCATCTTCGGATAAGGCCGGGGTGGGCCGGGACTTTAGCGATTGCAATTCCGTGTCGAGAAGATTCATACGGGTTGTCCAGGCCCGGAGATCGGAATTTATGTCTTCGATTTGAGTTTTCAGTGCGTTTGCCGACGCTTCATATTGAGCAATATCCGTCTGAAAAGCCATGTGTTTTGAAAGCAGGTATCCGCCAATCGTACCCGTTCCTGCGGCGATACCCGAAAACAGAAAAACCGTACCCAGGCCGACACCTTTGCGGGCGGCATACGGATGTCTCTCATCAGTATCCTGTTCGGGGGCATCCTGCGCCCCCCCGGATATATCTTCACAGCGTGTAGTGTCTTCCAAATCTGTCACGGCTCATGTCTAGCGCCGCGGGCAGGCGTCAATCAAGCACCAAGCGCGGTCAACATGGCGGGTTCATCCGGGGTCATTGCAACCAGACGGTCCGCAAATTCCAGTTTTTCCAACGCCGCATCGGTGGCGGGACTGATGGAAACAGAGGTCATTTTCAAGACGTTGGGCGAAAATTCAGCAAGCGTATGCGCGGCCATTGGCGAATATAACGCAATGTGGGTTATGGTTACCCAGTCCAGTTCCGGGAGGTCATGAACGGGCCAGGATCGGTAACAGATGTCAAGACGGGCGTCATATCCGGCCTTTGCAAGCGTTTCCACGATTCGTCCCCGCACATGTTGACCGCCGATATGGCGGATCGGAAATTGATCCGGTTTGAACAGGAACCGGATGGATTTAACCACATCTGCCCAATCTCCCGCGGCAGAATGTACTGTCCTGAATGCCTCTGATCCGGCACGTTGCGCGGTGGCATCGCCGACCGTCACGACGGGCCAGTGACGGTCCTGCGTCAGGTTACAAAAAGCATCGACTCCGTTGCCGGAGGTGAAAATCAGGACGGCGTCATCTTCAGGCATTCGAGGTAATATGGCGGGCCGTCCAATTTTCAGAAGAGGGGCAACAACGGTTCGGAACCCGGCCTGTTGAAAGGCTGTTGCCGACTTTTCTGCACCGGGCAGGGTGCGGGTTATCCAGACTGTTACCTCATTCATCCCAGATATTCCGGTCACCGATCTCGGCCCTGATATCAAGACCGGTTTCACGGCCAAGGGCAATACAGTCTTTAATGCCGCAAACGGTGGTGCTCACATCCCGGTGAAAACGAAGCTGTCCGTCTCTTGACAAGGCTTCGCCGCGGAAATGCAACGTGTTGTCGGAAATTTCTGCCAAAGCGGCCACAGGCGTGCGACAGGATCCGTCCAGCGCCTGTAAAAATGCCCGCTCGGTGACAACGGCTTGTGTGACTTCGGGGTGGTTGAGGGGATCGACGGCACTTTGGGTGAATTCATCGTTTTTGCGAATTTCGATCCCGATAGCACCTTGGGCCGGCGCATTCAGCATGACATCGGCACCCAGAACTTCGCTGATGACATCTTCCTTATTGAGCCGTTTCAATCCGGCCAGAGCCAGAAATGTTCCATCACACATGCCCGCCTGCAGTTTCGTCAGACGTGTGCCGATATTCCCGCGTAAAAGTGTAAACCGGATATCCGGGCGCCTATGGGCGAGTTGGGCACGACGCCTCAATGAGGCTGTGCCAACCACCGCTTCCTGCGGCAAAGACATGACGGTCCTGAATCGATCGGAAATAAACGCATCGCGCGGGTCCTCGCGCTCCAGGACCGTGGAAATAGCCAAGCCGTTCTGCCGGATTGTCGGCACGTCTTTCATTGAATGCACGGCTATGTCAATGCGCCCGAACACGAGCGCCTCCTCAAGCTCCCTGGTAAACAGCCCCTTGCCGCCAAAATCCGGCAAAGTACCTTTCAGCCTGTCGCCGGAAGTCCGGAAGACATGGATCGGCAGATATATTTCGAGTTCATTTTCATCCATGCCAAAATACTCCGCCAGACGGGATTGTACCAATCGCGCCTGACGGAGTGCCAGGGGTGATCCTCGTGTGCCTATTCTGATCGGGCGTTGCATCCGGAACAAACTCTCACTAACAGACGGTCGATGGCGTTAGCGTCGAGACAGAGGGAAAAGCAAGAGCCGATCACGATACTTGGCATTGAGTCGAGCTGTGATGAAACGGCTGCAGCCGTGTTGCGTCGGGACAGGCAGCGCACCGAGATATTGTCATCAATCGTGGCAACCCAACTCAGGGAGCATACACCTTATGGCGGTATCGTGCCGGAAATCGCCGCGAGAGCCCATACTGCCAAAATAGACACCGTCATCAGAGCGGCCGTGGATGAAGCAGGTATCAACTATGTCGATTTGGATGGCGTCGCCGCCACATCAGGCCCCGGCCTGATTGGAGGTGTGATCACAGGTTTGATGTGTGCCAAAGGTCTGGCCCTGGCTCTGGATATCCCGCTCCTGGCCGTAAATCACCTGGAGGGACACGCCCTGTCGCCGCGCCTGACAGAAAAAAACTACGCATTTCCCAATTTGCTTCTGCTGGTCTCCGGCGGGCACACGCAGCTGATTGGCGTGCACGGCCTGGGTGACTATACGCGCATCGGCAGCACAGTCGACGATGCCCTCGGTGAAGCGTTTGATAAAACGGCCAAAGTTATGGGTTTGGGTTTTCCCGGCGGGCCGAAAGTGGAAAATCTCGCCGCAACAGGCGATGCAGGTACCTATGACTTTCCCAGACCCTACTCCGGTACTGATCATGCCAATTTTTCGCTGTCCGGCTTAAAGACGGCTGTTGCGCGTGCTTTTGACAGTTCTGACAAATCCGGACAGGCCAAAGCCGATATCTGCGCGAGCTTCCAGCAGGCTGTTTGCGATATCATTGTGGACAGAATTAAGAACGCCATACCGATTTACCGAAAACAGCTCAAGGAACCCGAAAGCTCCCACCGTCTTGTTGTTGCCGGGGGTGTTGCGGCCAATCAGGCCATTCGCAGTGTTCTTGTTGATGTGTGCGAACAACAAAATTTCAGGCTTATTGTACCGCCGCTAAAATACTGCACGGACAACGCCGCCATGATTGCGCTGGCCGGATTGGAACGATTTGAAAAGGGCCAGTCCGACCCCTTGAACACCAGGGCCCGCCCCCGCTGGCCACTGGATGAACAGGCTGCGAAATCCGACCCCGTTAGCGGCTGCGGTAAAAAGGGTGCAAAGTCATGAGCTATCAGAATATCGGTATTATCGGCGCTGGTGCCTGGGGTACGGCGCTGGCGCAGACCTTGACGAATTCAGGGCGCAATATCACAATTTGGGCCCACGAACCGGAATGTGCGGCTGCAATCAACAGCCGGCATGAAAACACACATTACCTGGCCGGGCATGCCTTGAACGAAACCATTTCGGCCACATCGGATTTCACCGACCTGTCAGGCTCTGACGCCGTATTGGTGGCGACGCCCGCGCAGAACATGCGCCGGACCTTGAGGAATTTTGCCCCGTATGCAAAAGATGGATTGCCGGTCATCCTCTGTTCCAAGGGGATTGAAATCAGTTCATTGAAATTTATGAGCGAGGTTCTGGCGGATGAGTTACCTTCCTCCATACCCGCCGTTTTGTCCGGGCCCAGTTTTGCGGTCGATGTGGTCAAAGGCCTACCGACGGCTGTCACCCTTGCCTGCGCCGACCGGGATGTGGGGGCCCGGCTGGTACAGTCCCTTGCCGCCCCGCATTTCCGACCCTACTACACAGGCGATGTGCTGGGCGCGGAAATCGGCGGTGCGGTCAAGAATGTTCTGGCCATTGTTTGCGGTGTTGTTGCGGGGCGGGGGTTGGGCCGCTCGGCCCATGCCGCGATTATCACGCGCGGCTTCGCCGAGATGACACGGTTGGGTAAGGCGCTGGGGTGTCGGCCGGAAACACTCATCGGAATGTGCGGTTTAGGTGATCTGGTGCTGACGTGTTCCAGTGAAATATCACGGAATATGTCCTGCGGCATGGCACTGGGGCGGGGCGAGAGCCTTGAAAGTATCATGGCCGCCCGTGTCTCCGTCACCGAGGGAGTTGAGACAGCCCCCGCACTCAGGCAGCTTGCGCGACAATCCTGTGTGGACATGCCGATTTGTTCGGCGATGGCCAGTGTTCTGGATGGGAGCGAAGATATTGATGCCGTCATAAAGCGGTTGCTCTCCCGGGAACATAAGCCGGAGCAAGCCTGATGCAGTTTCTCGTTTATACAGAAGATCAGGATGATGGCTTGCCGATACGCCGGGCCAATCACGACGCACATCTGGCTTGGTTAAAGTCCGGTGACAGCCTGGTCAGTCTCCTCGCCGCCGGGCCCTGGCTTGACGGTGACGGTGTGATACGCGGATCGCTCCTGATTGTGGAAGCGGACGCACGCCAGACTGTCGAAGCATGGCTTGCGGGGGATACTTGCATGTCCGCGGGATTACCCAAAGCGGTGACAGTTAACACTTTCAAGTGGGCAATCGGCGCTCCGGGGTAACACCTAGGTCGGTGGAGCAGACACCATAACCGGCGAAGAAGGTGTGTAGTCGCGCGGGGCATAGCGGTAGAATACATGGCTGCCGACACGTTTGGTCATACGCATATTTTTTGACCAGACCGGGCTGACTGCCGTCGTATGGTAATGAGTCGCACCGCCGGTGAAAGGCCTGGTTGTACCCGTCATGACCATCGTGGCAACCCCCCGGGACCGGCCCCACGCCTTGCCGTAAGGTTCCCTGTTCATGGATCCGTCACAAGTGAAGCTGAATTGACAGCCCGTGGACCGTTCGGAGCCTTCGTAAACCACGCCGCAGATCGTATCCGGGAAATGTCTGCTGTCGACCCTGTTCAGGATGACCTCGGCGACGGCCTCCTGGCCGGAACGTTTCTCTGATCGGGATTCGTAATAAACTGCCTCTGCAAGACATTGATGCTCGGACGCCTGATATTCTGCGGCTTCAAGGTAAGACGAATACGACGCATCAATATCTGCGTTGATGTCAGCGCCAATGTCGTACGTGCCCGTCGCATCCGCAGACCGGAAATCGGTCGCCTGGTCAAGCCACGCGGCTGCAATCCGGTCCTCAACGGAAGCCTTGGACAGGGCCGGAAAGATGGTGATCGCGCCGATGACAGCGCAGAGCGATGCGCCAATGATGGCCTTATCGGTTCGCCCGTTTCTCATGATGAGTCTCCGTACACATCTCCTCACTCCGACGCAAGCCCCGCACCGCACCACTGGAACGGCGTTTCCGGGGGCCTTGGTGGAGTATTTGGGTCATATCCGTTAAAGGGACGCTAACCTACCGTTTACCGTCTGTCAAGATATGACCTACCGTAATGCAGCCCCAATGGCCGCTTGCGCGGCAGCCAGTCTCGCTGCTGGTACCCTATATGGGGAGCAGGAGACATAGTTCAAGCCCTGTGCGTGACAGAAGGCGATTGAGGCCGGATCGCCGCCATGTTCACCGCATATACCCGTTTTAATGTCCGCGTTCGTACTGCGTCCGCGTTTCAGAGCTATAGAAATCAAATCACCGACTCCATCCTGATCCAGCGTTGCGAACGGGTCTTTGGCCATAATGCCCTGGGCGATGTAATCGGGCAGGAAATTGCCTGCATCATCCCGGGACAGGCCGAAAGTGGTCTGGGTCAAATCGTTGGTGCCAAAAGAAAAAAAGCTCGCATGTTTGGCAATATCGGCAGCACGAAGTGCGGCACGAGGTAATTCGATCATCGTGCCGACAGTATAGGTGGGCGAGCCCATTTCATCGGCGACGCGGGCAATGGTATTTTTGAGGATTTCCAGCTCCCTGTCAGAGGATACCAGCGGGATCATAATTTCTGCGACAGGCATAAAGCCTGTTTCATCTTCGACCTGCTTTTGTGCGGCGAAAATGGCCCGTGCCTGCATTTCATAGATCTCGGGGTAAGAAATACCCAGACGACAACCGCGATGGCCCAGCATGGGATTGGACTCAGCCAAACCTTTAGCCTGAGCTATCAACTCGAACGCAGTCATGCCGACAGATTCCGCCACGGATGCAATATCATCTTCCGTATGCGGCAGGAACTCATGAAGTGGCGGATCAAGCAGCCGGATCGTACAGGGGCGATCTTCCATAATGCGGAAAATTGCGGCGAAGTCTCCAGTCTGTATCGGCAGAATTTTCGCCAAAGCACTCTCGCGACATTGTCTGTCTTTTGCCAGTATCATTTCACGGAAGTAGCCGAGGCGATCGGCTTCAAAGAACATATGCTCCGTCCGGCACAGGCCGATGCCTTCCGCGCCGAAATCCCTGGCCGTACGCACATCTGCGGGTGTCTCTGCATTTGCGCGCACGCCCAGCACCCGGATATCGTCGGCCCAAGACATGATCTCGGCGAAATCCCCGGAGAGTTCCGGTTGCACCATTTGCGCCGCTCCCGCAAGAACCTGTCCACTGGCTCCGTCCACCGTGACAATGTCACCTTTCTTAATCATACGGCCTGCAACGATGAAGTGCTGCGCTTCACTATCAACACGGATATCCCCGGCCCCGGCCACACAAGGTGTACCCATACCGCGCGCGACCACCGCCGCGTGGGAAGTCATACCGCCGCGAGTTGTAATGATGGCCTCAGCGGCATGCATGCCATGAATATCCTCCGGACTGGTTTCAACCCTGACCAGAATGATTTTGTGTCCGGCCTTGAGCAGTTTCTCGGCTTCATCGGAGGTAAACACAACTTCGCCGGTGGCGGCACCCGGAGAAGCGGGCAGGCCCACAGTGAGGATGTCCCGTTCAGCAGATTCGTCCAGGGCTGGATGAAGAAGTCGGTCCAGAGACACAGGGTCAATGCGTGAGACCGCTTCTTCTTTTGTGATCTGTCCGCTTTGTGCCATATCGACGGCAATCCTGAGCGCAGCGCGGGCCGTGCGTTTCCCCGTGCGCGTTTGCAGAAGCCACAATTTACCCCGTTCAACTGTGAACTCGATATCCTGCATGTCGCGGTAGTGATCCTCAAGTTTTCCGAAAACAGATGCCAGTTCAGCGTACACGTCCGGCATAGCTTCTTCCATGGACGGAAGGTCCTCACCCATTTCCTCGCGCCACTCCCTGGTCAGTGTCTGCGGGGTGCGGATACCGGCCACCACATCTTCGCCCTGCGCGTTAATCAGAAATTCGCCGTAATAACGGTTGCTGCCGGTGGACGGA
Source organism: Hyphomonadaceae bacterium (assembly GCA_014324115.1). Taxonomy (GTDB): domain Bacteria; phylum Pseudomonadota; class Alphaproteobacteria; order Caulobacterales; family Maricaulaceae; genus JACOMS01. The sequence goes on along the minus strand of JACOMS010000004.1, from coordinate 29,884 downwards.
TCGCGGGTAAAAGCCACGCCTGTGGCTGATTTATTGCCCACGTTGCCGAACACCATGGCCTGCACATTTACCGCTGTGCCCCACCCCGCGGGAATATCATTCAGGCGGCGATAGATAATGGCCCGTTCGTTGTTCCAGCTATCAAACACGGCATTGATTGCGCCCCGGAGCTGTTCCTGCGGGTCTTGCGGGAAGTCGCGGCCCAGCCTTCTGGAAATGGCCGCATTAAAATCCTCAATAACAGATTCCCAGTCCCCGGCCTGCATTTTCGTGTCCAGTACATGGCCCCTGCTGTCCTTGTGCATGTTTACAATATCTTCGAAAACATGATGATGGATGCCGAGCACGACATCGCAATACATGGCCATGAAACGACGATAACTTTCGAGCGCAAAACGACGGTCACCGGACAGCTCAGCCAGGCCTTCAACAGTTTCATCATTCAGACCGAGATTGAGAACTGTATCCATCATGCCCGGCATCGAAGTGCGGGCACCCGAGCGTACAGAGACAAGTAGCGGATTTTTTGCATCGCCGAAAGTCCTGCCGGTCAGAGCCTCAATATGGGCAAGGCCATCCTTGACTTGTGCGGCGAGATCGTCCGGGTAGGTTTTGTCATGGGCGTAATAGGCCGTGCACAAATCAGTCGTAATGGTGAAGCCGGGCGGCACAGGCAGCCCGAGAGAAGCCATCTCGGCCAGATTGGCCCCCTTACCACCGAGCAGGTTTTTCATGGCTGCGTTGCCCTCGGTTGACCCGCTCCCAAATTTATAGACCCATTGAGTCATTTCCGTCTCCCCTTGTCATTCCACTCCGGAAACAACACATTACCACCACCTGATTGCGTTCCACCATTCCGGGTCGTCTCACGCCCTTCAATCCTGTCAAAGTCCGCGATCTGGTGCGCTGTATCACGAATGTATTGAAGGAGTCCAAGACGGTTTTGACGTTCTTTCTCATTGTCACTGTTGACCGTTACACCGTCAAAAAACCCGTCAATTGGTGCGCGAAGTTTCGACAACGCTGTCATGGCCCCGGTATAGGACTCTTCGGCCACCCCCTTATTGATTTCGTTTCGGGCGATTTGCAGAGCTTCGTACAGGTTCGCTTCCTCCGCCTGCGTTCCTTTGTCCGGATTTCCATCCGGTAGCGCACCCTTTCTGGACTCCGTTTTAAGCATATTCACTGCGCGCTTGTATCCTGCGAGGAGATTTGCACCGTCCTCCGTTGTGAGGAATATCTGTAAGGCTTCAACTCTGTTGACAATAGCGACGAGGTCATCTTCGCCGGGCGCGAGTGCGGCATCTATAAGGTCATGACGAACACCTTTGTCTTTGAGGTAGACTTTCAGGCGATCAATGATGAAGGAGACAAGATGTGATTGTTTGGTCGTGTTGTCGACTCCATGACCTTCGTTCCCGTGCGTCCCCTCGTTTTTGTCAGACAATCCACGGGTAAGGTTGGTCAAATGTATAAAAATTTCCCCGGCTAATTTTATACGGACCGAGTTCTCCAGAATAATCCGTACCACACCGAGCGCCGAGCGCCTCAGCGCAAACGGGTCCCTGGAGCCTGTCGGTTTTTCATCAATGGCCCAGAATCCGGCCAGGGTGTCGAGTTTGTCCGCGAGGGCAACAGCAACGGACACCGGTTCGGTCGGTACGCTGTCAGAGGGTCCCTGAGGTTTGTAATGCTCTTCGATGGCGCGCGCGATATCAGAATTGCCCCCTTCCTTTTCATACATCAATCGTCCGACTTGACCCTGCAATGACGTAAGTTCGGTCACGGTCAGGGTAACCAGATCGCATTTTGCGAGCTTGGCGGCTTGTTCGGCCATGTCTGGATCAGCACCGACTTTCGGTGCGAGTTCCCGCGCCAGCACAGCGATACGTTCCACCTTGTCGCGAATGGAGCCGAGCTGTTTATGAAACACCACGGTGTCGAGCCTGTCATAATAGTCGGTCAGTTTTTTCCCCGCATCTTCGGACAGAAAGAACTCTGCATCTGATAGTCGTGCTGACAAAACGCGCGAATTTCCGGCCGCAATGGCCCTTCCACCATCGGGTGCGGCCTGGTTGGCGATGATGACAAAATGTGGTGCAAGCCTACCCGTTTTCGGATCGCGTACGGCGAAGTATTTCTGATGTTCGCGCATGGACAGCCGGATGACTTCACCGGGCAGGGACAGAAAGGATGGATCCATATCACCGAGAATGACGACCGGCCATTCGACGAGCCCTGCCAGTTCAATCAGGAGTCCTGCATCCTCAACGAGTTCCAGACCTTTGGCCTCGCAAACGGATTTGGCATCAGCCAGGATTTTATCCTTACGCGTATCTGCATCCAGCAAGACATGTCCGTCTGTCCCGAGTGTATCTTTGTAGTGTTCAAAAGACGTAACCTCATAGGGCCCGCGCCCATGCTGCCGATGCCCTTCGGTGAGGTTGGACGCTGTTACGCCGCCGACTTCGACGGGGACAATTTCACCATCAAACAGACACAAAATCCGCCGCAACGGCCGCACCCACCGGAAGGTCGCGTCTCCGGACTTCATACTTTTCGGCCACGGGAAATTATGCATCACATTCGGGATAACCTCCATCAGGATATCCGATGTTGACCGCCCCGGTTTTTCGATTTTGGCAACGTAGAATCGCCCCTTTTTATCCTCCCGAATTTCGGCCTTTGAAGCATCCGAAAGGCCGACTCCACGCATAAATCCGGCGAGTACTTTTTCCGGGGCATCCACGCGCGGTCCTCTGCGTTCCCTGGATAGATCCGGGCTTTTGACCGGAATGCCGGCCATAACCCCCAACCGCCGCGGCCCGGCCCAGTGGTGCACGTTTTCAAAGGTCAGCCCGGCTTTGGCCAAACCGTCGGTCAGGAGGTTCTCCAAATCGATCCCGGCCCGAAACTGCATACGCGCCGGTATTTCCTCACAGAGGATTTCAAATAAAAACCCGGCCACCCTCACCTCCAGGCCCGCGCCGGGACAGCCATATCAATTTCAACATATCTTTCGGCGCAGCACCTGGCGAGATTACGCACGCGCCTGATGTATTCCTGTCTCTGGGTCGGAGAGACAACACCGCGCGCGTCGAGCAGGTTGAACAGGTGCGAGGCTTCAAGGGCACGCTCATAGGCCGACAGGGGGAGCGGGTTTTCAAGCTCCATCAGATCGTTGCATTCGGCTTCGGCCATCCGGAATTTCTCACATAGCATGTCTACATTTGCATGTTCGAAGTTATAGGTTGATTGCTGTACTTCGTTTTGGTGAAAAATCTCGCCGTAAAGCACTCCGGGCGTCTGCTCTGTAGCTTGGGTAAATATCAGATCATAGACATTTTCCACACCCTGCACATACATGGCGAGACGTTCGAGACCGTAGGTCAATTCACCGGAAACCGAATCAACATCCAGACCGCCAACCTGCTGGAAATAAGTATATTGAGTGACTTCCATACCGTCACACCAAACTTCCCAGCCCAATCCCCAGGCACCGACCGTCGGGTTTTCCCAGTCATCCTCGACGAAGCGAATATCATGAAGGTCACGGTCAATGCCGATAGCATCAAGTGAACCGAGATAGAGATCCTGCAGGTCCGGGGGGTTCGGCTTCATTACGACCTGAAACTGGTAATAATGTTGCAAACGGTTCGGATTTTTGCCGTAACGCCCATCAGTCGGTCGCCGCGAAGGTTGCACATAGGCCGCGTTCCACGGTTTTGGCCCGAGGGAACGCAGTACAGTCGCAGGATGAAGCGTGCCGGCCCCGACTTCGCCGTCAAAGGGCTGTAAAATCACACACCCCTGCTTCGCCCAGTAAGTCTGCAACGTCAGGACAATATCCTGAAAGGAGAACGGTTTTCCGGCTTGATCTGGCATGCATGGCCCGATTGTTTATCTTGCGGCTCTATAATGAACACGCGGGGAAAGGTTCAAGGACCAATTCCCTTGGACTAATCCCCGCGGTAAATCTCTTTCTTGAGCCCGGCCAATTCCAGCGCGCGGGTGGCAGCATTATAGTCTTCGTCAGCGACAACCAGACGTCTCGGAATAGCCCCGATAGAGCCGTCCATGATGCTGGCATGTTGGTCCAGCACAAAGCTGTTGATACCGACGTCTTTTAACACGGCCTCGGCAAAACTCAGCGTGGCCGGATTGACAGTCTTCATTATGGGGCGCATGTTTTTCCTGTGTCCATATTTTGCGACTCCGTATCGCCGCCTTTTGACTTGAAGCCCATCTCCTGACTGCGTAGCTTGAAGCTGTTCTACAGGTAGGCGGTTCAACTTGGATCTGGGCCGGATTAAGATAAATGTGATGAACGCGCCAGCACAAATAAAGTTACATGCACGTGCAGACAGCCCGCTAAAAAGATTGTGGGCGCTGGCCCTAGATGACATGGCGGCGGTTGATGCGTTAGTTCTGGAGCGCATGCAGAGCCCGATAGGCCTGATTCCCGATCTGGCCCGGCATCTTGTTGGGGCCGGGGGGAAACGCCTTCGTCCCCTGCTTACCGTATCTTGTGCCCAGATGTGTGGATATGAGGGGACAGGGCATCACAAACTGGCAGCGGCAGTCGAGTTTATTCATAGCGCGACACTACTTCATGACGATGTGGTGGACGAGAGCGCGTTGCGTCGCGGCAAACGTCCGGCCAATTTGATCTGGGGCAATTCCGCAAGCATTCTAGTCGGGGATTTCCTGTTTGCGCAGGCGTTCAATCTGATGGTTGAAACTGGCTCAATGGAGGCTTTGGGCATACTCTCGACAGCTTCATCCGTGATCGCCGAGGGCGAAGTGCAGCAACTTGCGGCCTTGCGAAACATCAAGATGACTGAATCCGACTATATGCAGGTTATCGGTGCAAAAACCGCGGCGTTGTTCGCGGCGGCCACAGAAGTTGCTCCCGTAATTGCCGGGGGCTCTCAGGCCGGACGCACAGCTCTGCGGATCTACGGTGAAAGGCTGGGACTGGCATTTCAGCTCGTGGATGATGCGTTGGATTACGGCGGATTTGAAACTGCCTTGGGCAAGTCTGTCGGTGATGATTTTCGCGAAGGCAAGCTGACGCTGCCGGTTATCAGGGCACTGGCCCGGGCCGATGAGGATGAACAGGCCTTCTGGCGGCGGGTTATAGTCAATAATGAGCAGACAGAGACAGATATTGAAAAAGCAGTCTCCATTCTGCGCCGGACCGGAGCGTTGAACGCCACCATGGACCTGGCGCGGACCTATGCCAGGGAGGCGCGCCTGGCCCTGAATGTCTTTCCGGATAGTGCCTGGCGCAACACACTTCGTGATCTGGCCGAATACGTCGTCGAGCGGACCGGTTAATAGCCTCCGAGGCGTAACTGTCGGTCAACAATAAAATAGGCGGATATGAATATGATCGTCGGCATCAACAGAAATGAGAGAGAATTTTGTGCGCCCATTCGTGTGAGGCTCCAGGCATAAATCACCGAAACCAGGGTCAGGCTTGCATATATGAGCGCGACCACCCTGTGGCCTGTTCCACGCTGTATCAGACGTTGGTAGATATGGCTGCGGTGGGGTTTGAGAATATCCTCGCCGCATTTGGTCCGGTGCAAAAGTGTGAGCAGAACATCGCCAAGAAGGGGCAGAATTAAAACAGGACCTATAAAAACCGGCAGCGATCCTGATGCCTTGTTACACAGCCATAATGCCGTCAACCCGTAGGTAAATCCAAGGGTCAGAGCGCCAGTATCTCCTGAAAACAATCGTGCGCGACTGCCGAAATTAAACGGCAGGAAAACGAACACGCCCAAAATACTCGCGATGGATAACCACACAATATCCTGTGCGCCCAGCAGGATGCAGATCACGATCAACCCGGTGTGTGCGACACCCATGGCAGCGGCCATCAATCCGTTTGACCCGTCCATGAAATTGACGGTGTTCATCACTACAAACAGCCACAGGATAGATCCTGCATAACCAGCCACATAGGGAATCTCTACACCTTCCGGGGCAAAGGGCAGCTTTGTTGCCGGGCCAACCACCAGGACTGCCAATCCGCAAATCACGAGCATTGTGGAAATTTTGATGAGGGTCGGAGGCGTGTACACATCATCCATCAACCCCAAAAACCCGACCATCCAGACAAGGCTTAAAATCTGCGGCCAGTACTCTGTAGCGGCGACTTCGGGATGTCCCCGGGACAACGCCAGAAAGAAAACACCGATAACAGCGATAATAACCAACCCGCCACCCGTTGCTATCACGTCCTCATGACTGGAACGGTGATCCGGCACATCGCCCAGTCCTGCCCGCATGATGAGGTAGCTCGTCATCAGACCGAACACGACGGTCAGGAGATAAAGTGGCCACAATTCAACAGGCATGAGGCTCTCCGAGTCTTGTGGTTTTTACCCACCAGTCAGGCTCCCGGTTTTTTAATTGCCGTGCCGCCTCCCCGGAGGTTCTCTCATCATCAAACAGGATGAAACACGTTGCACCGGATCCGGACATGCGAATATGCTGCGGATGTGAGATTTGCAGATTTCCCGGTATCTCGCGACAAAGCGTTTCATGACAAAATGCAACACCAGGATATCGCATCAGTGTATAGGGTTGCAGGTCATTCTGCCCGGCCCGGAACATGGTCGACAGGTTGGGATGCGGGGGATTATCCTCGGGCATGGCTGGATGCGGATCGGAGTCGAAGGCAGCAAATATCTCACCCGTAGACACGGCGATACCGGGATTGACCAGAACCGCAAAAACAGTTCCCATGCCCCGCAATGGTGTTACGGTTTCTCCGATGCCCCGCATGATGGCGGTTTTGGACAAAAGACATACGGGTACATCTGCGCCCAGCCCTGTTGCGATGGACAGCCAGGTCGCCTGATCCAGATCGGCGTAATGTTTCAACAAACGTAAAACAGCCGCCGCATTGGCACTGCCTCCTCCAATGCCCGCCGCGACAGGCAGGTTTTTCTCAAGATGAAAGTGTAACAGAGGCAGATCGGCATGTTCTCTGACGATTTCGTAAGCCCTGAGGATCAGATTGTCAGGGGCAGGTTGAAGGTTGTCGGCAAATGCTCCGGATATATCCAGTGAAACCGCGTCGGCTTCTTCACAGCTGATTTTGTCGCCCGTATCTGCAAACATAACAAGGCTGTCAACGGGATGGTAACCAAAAGAGCGATGGGAAGGATCAGAGATAAGCGCGCCAACGTGCAGGGTCAGATTGATTTTGGCTCGCGCGGTTTCAGATGGCATCGCACATTTTATGGGCCGGAATCAACAAGGCTGAGGCCACCCCCGAGTTTCTGTTTTATGGCTTTTTCTTCTTTTTCTGTCGGTTCAAACTCAAGCGCCCGTTCCCATTGATAGCGGGCCTCGCGGTAACGCCCGAGCTTCCGGTAAACGTCGCCGAGATGATCAATAATCGTGGCATTGGACGGGGACAACTCGACGGCTTTTTCGAGATATTCGCGCGCCTTCTGATATTGCCCGAGCCTGTAATAGGCCCAGCCGAGGCTGTCGGTAATGGCCCCGCTATCCGGTTCGAGTTCCACCGCACGCTTGATCATGTGGAATGCTTCCTCAAGGTTCTCACCGCGGTCGACCCATGTGTAACCCAGATAGTTCAGGGCATCGGCATTGTCAGGATTTATCTCCAGCACTTTCTTGAAATCAACGACGGCTTTTTCCCACTGTTCCGTACGTTCATAACAAATTCCCCTGAAATATAGCGGCTCCGGATTGGCCTTCAGTTCCTCTCCGGACATGCTCCGAACCAGCGCATCGTATAGCGGCAGCGCTTCTTTATAGTTTTCGCGGATCAATCTGGCACGGCCGAGTGACTCCCGTGTCACAAAAGATGGATGCCCGGTATTCGTGGCTTCGAGAACCGCAAGCGCCTTTTCGTCTTCGTTTCTGCCGAAATAGATATTGGCTTCAGAAAGACGCGCGGGGACAATATAGGGGGAGCTTTCCGGTATTGTTTTGTAGAGCGCCACGGCTTCCCTGTCCCGATCCGAGTTTTCGAGAAGACTGCCGAGCCGGAGCCTGGCTTTGTCATGATCCGGGTCGAGATCGAGCGCAATCTGCAAAAAGACCTCTGCGACATCCGGAGCGCGGTTGTAAACAAAAAAGCCGACAGCCGATTCGGTTATTGCACGGGCGGCCAGAACCTGTGCCCTCAGGTCTGTCTGAATGATCGCGCCGTCCCCCAGGTCGCCGATCATTCGCGCAACAGGCCCGGTTTCAAACGGGCCGTTCTCCGTATTGAAGTTGGCAATGAAGTGCATCGCCCCCGTCCTGTCGCCGCTCTTCACCAGGGCACGCGTATGTGCCAGGGCGGTTTCAATGACGGCCACTCCCGAATCCTGCGCCATGGAAAAACCCTCAAGTGCGGTTTCCATGTCTCCGTACCGGGCTTCAAGAATGTAGATTTGCAGCGCCCCAAGGGAGTCGAAATAGCTACCGCCGTCAATGGACGAAAACGCGATACGAGCCTCATCGGGATTGCCGCGTTCAGCCTCGGCCCAGCCTTTCATCAGATTTATGAGGATACGGACCGTAAAATCAGGCGTGGGTTGATCAAAATACCGCATGGCGCGGTCATAGTGACCGTTGGAAAATTCATATGCCCCGAGAATGGCTCGCGACACGGGCTCGGACACGTCAACAGAGTTTACTGTGCGGGCCAGTGTGCGGGCGAGGTCCGGATCACCTGCCCTCAACGCTGAAGTCATCGCCCGACGTCCCAGAACAATATCGTGCCGGGCCTGAACATAGGCTTGGGAGTAGTGTTTGGAACGAGCCTCGGCGTCGCCCAGAAAATCGGCGTAGCTGCCGACCAGATAATCGGCGTAAAGTCGTCCTTCGGGGGATATACCGTTGTCTGAATTTGCGGAACTGATAGCCGTAGTTGAGCAACCAGAGAAAACAAGGGCGGATAGTCCGGCCAGTAGAAAAGTTTTCAGCATGTGTGCAGTTAATCCGTTAAAATCGCCCACTTTACATATTCGGATAGTTCGGGCCGCCGCCGCCTTCGGGCACGGTCCAGACAATGTTCCTGCCTGGATCCTTGATGTCACAGGTTTTGCAATGCACGCAGTTTTGCGCATTGATCTGGAAGCGCGGGTTGGAACCGTCATCCTCGCGCAGGATTTCATAAACTCCGGCCGGACAATAACGCTGCGCAGGTTCATCATAGAGCGGCAGGTTGACATCAACGGGAATGGAATTCTCAAGGAGTTTCAAATGGGACGGCTGTTCCTCATTGTGATTGGTGGCAGAGAAGCTGACACTGGTCAGACGGTCAAAGGACAGAATCCCGTCCGGCTTGGGGTAACTGATGGGTTTGTAGTCGGAAGCCCGCCCTGTGCACTCTGCATCGGATTTGCCGTGTTTGAGTGTGCCGAACGGATTAAAGCCAAACAAATCGCTGACCCACATGTCTACGCCGCCAAGCATCATGCCGCCCATAAACGGGCCGAAACGGGCGTTTAGCGGCGCCACGTTGCGCACGGTCCTGAGATCTCTGCCAACCGGGCCGGTTTTGATCTCGTCATGGTAATTTTTCAGCGTATCACCGGAACGTCCGGCCTGAAGTGCGGCGTAAACGCAATCCGCGGCTGCCTTGCCGGACAGCATGGCATTATGGTTGCCCTTGATGCGCGGCAGGTTTACGAGACCTGCCGCACAGCCGAGCAAAACACCGCCCGGGAAGGCCGTCCGGGGAATGGATTGATACCCGCCTTTTGTCACCGCGCGGGCGCCGTAGGCCACGCGTTTTCCACCCTCAAGAACCCGCCCAATATCCGGATGATGCTTCCAGCGCTGAAACTCGGCGTAAGGGTAGAGGTGCGGATTTTTGTAATTCAGATCGACAATATAGCCGACATAGACCTGGTTGTTTTCCAGATGATACATGAAGGATCCGCCACCGTTTTTCCAACCCAGCGGCCAGCCAAGAGTGTGGACGACCTCGCCCTGATTGTGATTCTCCGGTTTGACCTCCCAGATTTCCTTCATGCCGAGGCCGAATTTCGGCACGTCACTGTCTGCGTCCAGGGTATATTTGTCAATAATCTGCCCGGACAGTGAACCGCGTGCGCCTTCCCCGAGCAAGATATATTTGCCGTGAAGCTCCATGCCCGGCTCATAGCCATCGCCTTTGCCGCCGTCCCTGGAAATACCGAATTCCCCGGCGACAATGCCTTTGACCTCGTCCTCGTCACCGTAGACAACCTCGGAACATGCCATGCCGGGGAAAATTTCAACACCCAGAGCTTCGGCCTGCCCGGCCATCCAGCGGCAGACATTGCCCATGGAAACAATGTAATTTCCATGATTGTTCATCAACGGCGGCATGACAAAATTCGGAATACGCGCCGAACCGCTCTCCCCAAGCACCAGAAATTTATCAGTTTTGACTTCCGTCTCAATGGGTGCGCCCCTGTCCCGCCAATCCGGTATCAGTGCGTCCAGCCCGCACGGATCCAGCACCGCTCCGGACAGGATATGGGCGCCGACTTCTGACCCTTTTTCCAGCACGACGACAGATACATCGTCACCCCCCAGCTGTTTCAGGCGGATGGCGGCAGATAATCCGGCCGGACCGGCGCCGACAATCACAACGTCATATTCCATGCTCTCGCGCATCGCAGAGGTCCCTGACATAATGAAATCCCGATCTGTTTATTTCCGGGCACCTGATTTTTGGGTCATGCGCCGGCTGTTACAACTGTTATGTTCCGGGAGACTAGACCTTAAATTTAACACGGTAAAGCATCCCGCCTGTGCTTGTATCACAGAAACCGGAAAGCCTGAACGATATCACAATTCAGAACAGAAAAAGAACTTGACAGGCAGACAGCAACAGACAAAATGATGATGACGCAAGGAGGCCCATCATGAAAAATTTACTAATCACAGGTGTTGTCATTTTTACCGGTCTGGGACCGGTTGCGGCACGGGCAGAGCATCCGAAGATATTATGAGAAATTCCGCATGCCCGCGCAAACTGCGACAATGCGCCATAACCCTCGCGGCTTGTATCGCGGCTTCCTGCGCCGGAATGCCGGATGCGAAACAGGTTACCGGGATACCGGGCGCGAATTTTCCGCCATGTCCGAATACGCAACCGGTCGACGCGCTCTTCGACACAGAATGCGCTACCGCGTATTTTGAGGAGGCCGGACAGCTTTCGGCGCGCGATCTTTTCGCCATGTCCGACTTCGATAACGCTCATATCCGGTTCAGAAAAAAGCATCCGCTGACCTACGAGTCTTTCTTGCGGAACCTCCCCCCACACATTCACCGCCCGGGTATCGATCACCGCGACAAGACAGCGATATTCTGCCCGCGCCTGTTCAACGCGATTCGTGCTGCCGGACGAGACTTGCCGGAACCCGCATTTATATCCGGGTGCAATTCCTCCTTGCGTTTATACCATAAGCACTTTCAAAAATCAAACACACCTATCGGTGAACCGTGGCGACTCCTGCGCGATTGATACGACCACCTCGCCTATAATCCGCACAATGGTCGGCAACCATATACAAGGACCCGATAACAGATGTAGAGCACGCCAGAGTTAGAGGCGATACAGAAAGTATTTGGGATGATCATTATTTCCTTTGGGGATGCAAAACAGAATTTGAAGTCATAAACATTGATGATGGGGCTTTTAGAGGGGGTGAAAGACGTGCAAGAGGCGTTGATGTCACATTTCGTTTCGATTCCGGTGAACCTGTGACTACAACATTCTTAACACTTGATGGTTCAAAACTTGCTTCGTCTAGCGGTAACGTTGATTTAATGACCGTTATAGAAGGTATCAGAGACGCTCGGGAGCGTATTGTGATCCGTACCGACAAAGAGGCGAATAATGGAAGAACAGGATTACCAGACAGAAATAACCAGAATGGCTTTATCCCTTGGAAAAGAGAAGGGAGGACATTTTATCCATGAATTGACCCCACAGACAAAAAATCCTGTCGTGTTTTTCGGATTGAATGTCTTTTTGGGATGGCTGGGGGTAGACCGTTTCATGATAGGAGATACCCTGGCAGGAGTAATGAAACTTCTGATTACAATCGTAAGTGTAGGTTTTCTTGGCTGGGTTTGGGTATTGGTGGATTGTTTTTTGATCGGGAAACGGGTACGTCAGTACAACATGGATAAAGCCAGAGCCATTTACTCCCGACTTGAATAACCGAAGCCTTGACTGTTTCTGTCAACAAGGCTCCCTGTGAAGTACACAGACAGGGTTATGGTAAGGGATGCTTTGCGGACTGACACATGAGTGATGATCTGGTTCTGGGGTGGGAGGAATGGGTTGGATTGCCTGGTCTGGGGCTTCCGGCCATCAAGGCCAAAGTTGACACCGGTGCGCGGACGTCCGCCCTGCATGCGGTGGCTGTCGAGCCGTTCGGCACGGATACCAACCCGCAGGTGCGTTTTATCATGCACCCCGACCCGTCTGATCTCTCGATTGAGGTGGTGTGTTCCGCCAAAGTCATTGACCGGCGGATGATCACCAGTTCAAACGGAGTGGCCGAGTTTCGCTTTGTTGTCCGGTCAATTATTTCCATCGGGGGCGAAACCTGGCCTGTGGATATTTCACTGACCAATCGCGAGACCATGGGATACCGCATGCTTCTGGGCCGGTCCGCGCTCAAGGACGGAATCTCGGTATCTCCGGCCCTGTCCTTTCAACAACCGATTCTCTCGTTTGATATTTACCGAAAACGCCAGCGCAAGGGAGACAAACCCAAACGCCCGCTGCGGATCGGCATTCTGACACAACAGCCGGATAATTATTCCAATCGTCGCATGATAGAGGCTGCGGAAGCGCGGGGGCACGTCATAGAGCGCATCACCACAACCCGCTGTTTTATGGCGATCAGTAACCGTAAACCCGAAGTCCACTATGATGGCAAGGTTTTGCCGCGCTATGATGCCATTATTCCCCGCATTGGCTCCCGTCTGACATTTTACGGCATGGCGATCGTGCGCCAGTTTGAAAACATGGGTGTCTATTGCCTGAATTCCGCCAGTGCCATAGGCAATTCGCGCGACAAGCTTTTGGCGCATCAGGTTTTGCTACAGCACAAAATTGATATGCCGAACACGGCTTTTGCGAGTTCTTCACGGGATACGAAAGGCATTATTGATCTTGTAGGCGGTGCGCCCGTTGTCGTTAAATTACTGGAGTCGACCCAGGGTAAAGGCGTGGTGCTTGCCGAAACGCATAAAACCGCCATGGCACTGGTGGATGCGTTTCGGGGACTCGACGCCCACTTTCTGGTGCAGGAATTTATCAAGGAAGCCGACGGCACGGATATCCGCGCCCTTGTTGTGGACGGCAAAGTTGTCGGCTCCGTGAAACGAACGGCGCAGGCCGGGGAATTCCGTTCCAATATCCACCAGGGTGGCACGGGCTCGGTCGTACGTCTCACGGCAGCCGAAAGGCTGACAGCTGTCAGGGCGGCGCGGGCTTTGCATCTTAACGTGGCCGGTGTGGACATACTCAAATCAGAATCCGGGCCCAAGGTGCTGGAAGTTAATTCATCACCCGGGCTGGAAGGTATTGAGACGGTAACGGGCGAGGATATTGCAGGGACAATCATCGAGTGTATTGAAAATAATGTTCGCACCATATTCAGAGTCGAGGTCCCGAAACGCACAGACAGCCGGAAGGTGAGCCATGGATAAGGCCTTGAGGTCTGTTCTCCACTGGTGGGAGATTATGGGTGTTGATGTACCGGAGGTCCGGCCTGCCCGCCAGCGCCCGGCGGCGAAAAAACAGGGACAGCAGGCTGTCAAAACGCCGGATCCGCTCCCGGCGGCCCGTGCCCCGGAGATAGTGAAATCAGCCAGTACCCTCGAAGAACTTCATGCACGCATCCGCGATTTCGACGCCGGAGAAATCAGTGACCACGCGAGACAGGCCGTGATTTACCGCGGCAATCCGGCGGCCCGAATCATGATCATCGGTGAGGCGCCGGGACGCGATGAGGATATTCAGGGCAGGCCCTTTGTCGGACGGTCCGGTCAACTCCTTGACCGGATTCTCGGCTCTATCGGATTGAGCGAAGATACGGTATACATCACAAACGTCGTGTTCTGGCGTCCGCCCAATAACCGTAATCCCAATCCCGGGGAAATCACCGAATGCCTGCCGTTCACGCAGCGGCATATTGAAATAATCAATCCGGATATCATTGTGCTCGTGGGGGCGGTGTCGTTTTCGGCTCTGACGGGCCGTACCGGGATCATGAAAAACCGGGGCGGGTGGATCACACTCCCGGCCAATGGTCGCGACATTCCCGCTCTGCCGATTTATCATCCGGCATTTCTGTTGCGCCAGCCCGCACTTAAAAAAGACACCTGGCGGGATATGCTGTCCCTGAAAGCGCGGATCGGGACGGTCCCGGACCGGACCGGGTGACCCCGACCGGGGATTGAAAGGCCGACGGGGAGTTTTCCATCAATTCCGCCCTTTTCCGCTTAAAACGTCATCACGGTTTATGGGTTATGAATTTTTACCCCGAATAATTTTACAAAGCGCGTTAATTTCAGCGCGGAGTTTGCGGGCATTTTCTGCTGCATCTGCATCCTCACCCCAATTTTCAATCTGATAATCAATATCAAGCCGTGACAGGATGAAGGCTTCGTCCCCGTTGATGTGTTTATCCATTACTGCCATGGCGAGGACGACTGAACCGAAAACGGCGGTTAAATGTGAAAACAGGGTCAACTCCAGATCGGCGAGCCCGCTGGTATAGCCCGCAACCCGCTCAAGGCTGGCCCCAGGTTGTGTGACCGCGTGAACGGACTGTGTGGTGTCGAGCGAAATGCCCTGGCTTTCTGCCCATTTGAGCACCGGGTCCCATTGATCCGTCTGTCGATCAACCAAAGTCCGGGGGGCCTTGGCGCGGTAACATAAAAGGTCGGTTTCGCCGTAAGATCGCGCCTGTGCCACCAACTGTCCCCGGTTGCCGGGAGTCAGTTCGATGGTCACGTTGACCAGCCGCGTGACCGGCATGGTCTCCGGCCTTATGATGTCTTCCTGCGCATCCCATTCCCGGGCGATTAGATCAGCAACATGTTCCAACCCTGTCACAAGGGGCAGTTTGCCCGGCGTTTTGAGCGGACACCCATCCAGCTGAACAGCAAAACCATTCTTCACCCCTGTAACGGAAACGTCCCTGTAAAACCGCTTGCGCCTGCCGTTCACCGCAGCTCTTCCCACGGCAACAGTTCAGGGTTCGGATTAAATCCAAGCGTGGCAAACGTCCTGTTCATATGATCGGGAAGCGGGGCTTCGAAACTCAGATCACCACAGGGTCCCGGCAGGGTCAGACATTTTGCATGAAGATGAAGTTTTTTATCCAGCCCGCCGGGCAAGGGTCTGTCCGTCATATATTTGGGGTCTGCGGCAACAGGGGCGCCGAGTAATTGCATGTGCAGGCGCAACTGA
Organism: Hyphomonadaceae bacterium; assembly: GCA_014324115.1. GTDB lineage: Bacteria > Pseudomonadota > Alphaproteobacteria > Caulobacterales > Maricaulaceae > JACOMS01. Next base: position 14,415 of record JACOMS010000004.1, on the reverse strand, counting down.
TGTGTGCGACCTGTGAGCGGTTGCATGATGACAAGGGCCGCCTTTTGTCCGGCGGTTTGCGGGACCTGATACAGTGTTCGCGCATGTCTGGCGCCGTCTGTGCCATGACGAACCGCCTGCATGATTTCCCTGCCTGTATGTTCATGACCGAAGCGGTTGTCGGGTTTACCCTTCGCCATATAGCCCTTGATCTCTCCGGACAGGGGCTTCGGCACACCGTTCGTGACGGCCCAATAGATTTTTTCCGCCTTCCGGCTCTGAAAGGCCTTTCCGGCCCAGGCGGCTGCTTTGGCGTTTTTGGCCACAACCAGCACCCCTGTCGTATCGCGATCCAGGCGGTGGATGAGGCGACAACCATCACCCAAAGCCGGAAGAAGCCCGTCTATGTGACGGTGGGTTTTGCTCCCGCCCTGCACAGCCAACCCAAAGGGCTTGTTGAGCGCGATCAGATCATGGTCATCGTAAATGATCAGAGACTGCATGAATGCAATATCCGTATCTGAAGTTTTCGGGGCCGATCTTGTGTCGGAAGCATCGGGAAGGGGCGGAATGCGTACCGCCTCACCCGTCCTGAGACGGTGTGAGCCTTTAATGCGTCTACCGTCCACACGTATCTGCCCGGTACGCAGAAGTTTCTCGACCCGTCCATGGGGAACGCCCGGAAAGCGCTGCCTGAACCAGCGGTCAAGACGCTGCCCGGAATTCCCGGCTGCAATGTGCAAGGTCCGGATACCGCTCATGCCGGGGCAAACTTTCGCATGATTAACAACCCGATCACCAGAGCTGCAAGAGACAGACCCACGGACGCCGAAACATATGCGGTCATCAGGCCGTATGCCTTGCGTTGATACAACATGACGGTGTCCACCGAAAAGGCGGAAAAGGTTGTAAACCCGCCAAGCAGGCCGGTACCCAGAAACAGGCGCAGATTTTCATCTCCACCTGCGCGATGTGTGAGCCAGCCGACCAGCAGTCCCATCAACAGGCTTCCAAAAACATTCACACCTATTGTCCCGTAAGGAAAGCCGTACCCTGTCATGCGGATTATTGCCAGCCCGGCAACATACCGCGCACTCGCTCCGAGGGCCCCGCCAACAGCGACGCAGATAATTCCATTCACGGGTTCCAGATAAGTGAGGCGTGGCGCACAAACAACGAAAATCCATTGAGTTTGTCACGGGACACGGGCAAAGTCCCGACATGTTTACCTGGGACCGGATTCGCGACACGTTGCACTTGGAACATCTGGATACCTATCTGTTCAGGGGACACTCATTAAGTCTGGGCTTAAAGCGGGTGTTTGGCGGGCAGGTTCTCGCACAAAGTCTGAACGCGGCCTATCGATCTGTGGACGAAGGCAAAGTCCCGCATTCCCTGCATGGTTATTTCCTGCGGCCCGGCGATGTTTCACGTCCGATCATCTATGAGGTTGATCCCATCCGGAAGGGGCGGAGTTTTTCAACCCGACGGGTTGTCGCCCGGCAAAACGGCGAAGCGATTTTTAATGCCTCCATCTCCTTTCACCGCATCGAAAGTGGACCGTCGCACCAGTTTGATTTACCAGCGGACATCCCCAGGCCGGACAAGCTCCTGCCGGATTCCGATCATGTTGAGCTCCTGTGCAAAACCCTGCCGGAAACAGAAGCCAACCGTTTACGGTTTTATTATCTGATCTTCCCCAAGGAGGTGATTGATCTGCGTTCGCCCGGCCTCAAGGATATAATTGATCCAAAACCCCGGGACCCCGTGAGCGGATTCTGGTTCCGGATCACGGCACCCGTTGGCGATAATCCGGTCATGCACCTGACATTACTGACCTACATTTCCGATAAAGCCCTGATGACCACAGGTATGCGGCCCCATGCGGCCCAGTTCACCCGTGGACAATATATGGGGGCGAGCCTTGATCACGCCATGTGGTTCCATGATGATGTAAACCTCAGGGACTGGACCTACTATCATCTCGATAGTCCGCGCTCGGGACGAGCCCGAACATTTAATCGCGGGGCGTTTTATTGCGAAGATGGACGGTTGATTGCTTCATCTTCGCAAGAGGGTCTGTTCCGGAAAATTGACCCGGATTATCGCAAGAGCGCCTAGGGTTTCCTCCGCAGTTCCGCCCATCGCTCCAGCCGTTCCCTGATTGCCTTTTCCCGACCTTCTCCTTTCGGAGTGTAAAACCGTTGCCGCTCCATCCCGTCCGGGAAGTAATTCTGACCGGAAAAGCCGTGCCCGGTATCGGGATCGTAAGCATAATTTTTGCCGTAACCGATATCTTTCATGAGCTGTGTCGGAGCATTAAGAATATGTGCAGGCGGGGTGAGGGAGCCGGTTTCCCCGGCTGTCCGCATCGCCCGTTTGAACCCGGTATAAAGCGCGTTGGATTTGGGTGCCGTCGCCACATGGACGACCGCTTGTGCAATGGCCAGTTCTCCCTCGGGGGAACCGAGGAAACGGTATGTAGTCATGGCCTCATTGGCGAGTATCAGGGCAAGCGGATCGGCAAGACCGATGTCTTCGCTTGCCATGCGGATGACGCGCCTGGCGATGTAGAGCGGGTCTTCGCCACCGTCAAGCATTCGTGCCAGCCAATAGAGCGCTGCATCCGGGTCCGACCCGCGCACGGATTTATGGAGGGCGCTGATCAGGTTGTAATGGCTCTCCCGCGATTTGTCATAAACGGGAGCGCGTTTATGCAGGATACGCGCCACGCCCTGGGCATTCAACGGTGCGCCCGGTCCAAGCGCCAGAATTTCCTCGGCAAGATTCAGAAGATATCGCCCATCTCCATCCGCAAAACCGACAAGAGCACAACGCCCGTCATCCGTAAGCGGTAGCGCCTGTTCCGTCTCCGCTTCCGCCCGTTTGAGTAAATCCGCCAGGGCCGCATCTGACAATCGGTTGAGCACAAATACCTGGGATCGGGACAAAAGGGCCGGGTTCAACTCAAAGGATGGATTCTCGGTGGTTGCCCCTATGAGCGTGACAATACCTTCTTCCACATAAGGCAGAAATCCATCCTGCCGGGCGCGGTTGAAGCGGTGAATTTCATCTACAAACAACAATGTCCCGCGTCCTGTGGCCCGGCGGGCTGCGGCAGCTTCAAATGCCTGGCGCAAATCGGCGACACCGGAAAATACGGCGGAAAGCTGCACAAATTCCATGTCCGCGTGATCGGCGATGAGCCGGGCAATGGTGGTCTTGCCGACACCCGGCGGCCCCCAGAGAATCATGGATGCCAGACGTCCCCCCGACAGCATCCGCCCGATTGGCCCGTCCGGTCCAATCACATGATTCTGCCCAACGACTTCATCCAGTGTTTTCGGTCGCAGGCGGTCAGCGAGAGGGTGCGGTGCGGCGTCTTCAAGCCCGGCGGATTGAAACAGGTTGGTCATAATCATCCGGTGTGGTGTCGCTGTCGCCTTCCCCGGCGGTGTCTTCATCCCGTTCGATCAGTTTCGTCGGGGCAGATACCTGACGGGCACATCAAACAGGCGTCCTCGACGGTCAATACGCAAATCCCAGTCTCCCCCGTCCGGGGAGGAATTCAAAACTCTTTCCAGTTGTCGGGATGAACTGATCTTCCGTTTGTTTACCCGCACGATAATATCACCGGTGCGCAGACCGTTATAGCGCGCCACACTCTGGCGATGAAGCTGGGTGATCATTACACCCTGCAGATACATGTCTGTGCCGATTTCCTCCGAAAGCGCCGGGGACAGATTGACAATTGTTGCCCCGGCCAGCGGGTGATACCCATTCAGCAGGCGTTCATCACGTGGCGGTTCTTCCCTGGGCAGTTCCACCCTCACGCTTAATGTGCGTTCCCGCCCGTCACGCCACACCTTGAGCTCCGCGTCTTCGCCCAGGCGAAATGTGGCCAGCTTGAAGCGAAGTCCACTCTCGTCATTAATATCCGTATCACCCAGAGCCAGGATCACATCCCGCTCCCGCAGGCCCGCGACATCTGCCGGACCATCGGGATAGATTTCCGCAATCATGGCCCCGCGGGCCCGGTCCAGACCGACAGTTGCAGCCAAAGCGCTGTCTACGGCATTGGTTCGCGCACCGAGCCAGGGCCTCGCAATCCGCCCTTCGGTCATGGCACTGTCCACGGCCCGCGCGACAAGTTCTGCCGGAATGGCAAAGCCGATTCCGTTGGAGCCGCCGGAACGGGAGAAAATCGCTGTATTGATTCCGATCAATTCCCCGTCGAGATTGACGAGCGCTCCACCTGAATTGCCGGGATTTATGGCTGCATCCGTCTGAATGAATGAAGAAATATCCGTCACATTCGTCCGGCTCAATGCAGAAATAATTCCACTTGTCACAGTTTGTCCGACACCAAAGGGGTTGCCGATAGCCAGTACGATATCGCCGATTTCGATGTCGGCATCTTCCTGAATATGCAGGCGCGGCAATCTTTCACCGTCCGCATCAATTTTAAGCACGGCAAGATCAATTTTTTCATCCTCGGCAATAATCTCGGCCTTAAACTCCCGGCGGTCATTAAGAACAACCCGGAGTTCGTCGGCCCCCTCCACGACGTGGGCATTGGTAACAATCACACCGGAATCCCTGACGATGACACCGGAGCCGAGCGAGCTTTGCATGCCCTCGCGCGGGGCCCGCTGCATACCGAACATAAAGTCAAAAAAGTCATTGGAACGTCTCACCATGCGTGAGGTGTAAACATTCACAACGGCGGGCGCGGTATCCCTGACGACCGGCGCGTAGGACAACTGCACTTCGGCCCGGTTCTCCGGGATGACCCGCAAGGGCGATGTCAGATCCTGATTACCGATTTGTGCTGCGACAACGGGCGACATATTCTGTCCGCAGACAAAGGCCAGTCCGGCGGCAGTCATGGACGCGATGAGGACGAAAACAAAACTTTTCATATATTGTATCCAGGGCGGGATTACCGCTTCATAAACCGTGATGAACATAAACAGGTAAACATATCCAACAAAAACAACAGGGGGTTCAGAATTTTGAGGTTCTTCACAGGCCGGAAAACATGTGGGCATCCGCGGGGCAGGCTCGCGGCATAACTATGAAGCGGCTATGGCTTGCCTCCGCCTTTATTCCGGTAATCGCCAACCGATTTTTCCGTATTTTCCACAACCTGCAATTTTTCTGTACGTGTAAACCTCTCCACAACAGGGCAGGCGTTTTACCCCAACGGGAATCACCAAGGATCCGGAAACAGAAAAAACAGATGCGGGTGCCGGGCCGGGAAAACCGCAAAAAACACATGATCTTGTCACAGCTGCCGGTGTTGCTGTAAGTGCTACTGCCAGACAAGACAGACCCTCAGGGGATAAATATGAACCATCCGGCTTTCGGTATTATCGGTGTTATCGTCATATTGCTGATTGCGTGGACGACTTCGACCAACCGACGCGCCATCAGGTTACGTACGGTCATTCCGAGTTTTCTTTTGCAAATTGCACTGGCTGGTTGTGTGTTCCACACGAATTTCGGGATGTCTGTGCTGCAATCCATATCAGACGCTGTCCAGGGTCTGCTGATCTATGCCGACGCGGGGATTGAAATGGTATTCGGCAGCCTGACCCCGGACAGGACCGCCAATGAATTCAGCTTTCTGGTCCTGGTTCTACCCGTGATCGTATTCTTCGCCGCGCTGATGGAGGTGCTTTATCACCTCAATATCATGCAGATCGTCGTAAAAACCGGCGGGCGTTTCATGCGCTTTGTAACCGACACAAAACCCGTTGAGTCCCTCAATGCCGTTGCCAATATTTTCATCGGACAGACCGAAGCGCCCCTGTCTCTCAAACCCTATTTGCCAAGCCTGTCCAGGGCGGAACTCTTTACACTTATGGTATCCGGGCTGGCGTCCATCGCGGGATCTGTTCTGCTGGGTTATATCGCCATCGGGATCAGTCCCGAATATCTGGTTGCAGCCTGTTTCATGTCGGCTCCAGCTGCGCTGTTAATGGCCAAAATCATCATGCCCGATTCGCCCGGCACCGATGAAGATAACGCCTCTGACAGTACGGATGTCTATGCGCTGGGCGAGGGCAGGAAGCACAGGAATGTGATTATGGCCGCCGCCATGGGGGCGCAGGGCGGAGTCACACTGGCGGTCAATATCGGGGCAATGGTCTTTGCCTTTGTTGCCCTGATTGCCCTGCTCAACGGCATTCTTGGCTGGGTTGGCGGCGCGTTCGGGGTAGAGACCCTGTCCATGCAGTCCGTTCTGGGTTGGCTGTTTGCCCCGATCATGTTCCTTCTGAATGTGCCATGGTCCGAGGCCGCCCAGGCCGGGAGCATTTTTGGCGAGAAAGTCGTGCTGAATGAATTTATCGCCTACCTCAGCCTCGTGGACATTCAGGATGACCTGTCGCCTCGCACGGTTGTTATCCTGACCTTTGCCCTGTGCGGCTTTGCGAATTTCGGCTCCATTGCCATCCTGCTCGGCGGGCTGGGAACTCTCATTCCGGACCGGATGAATGACATTGCCGATATGGGATTGCGTGCTTTATTTGCGGCGTCTCTCGCCAATCTGCTCAACGCAGCCATTGCCGGAATCATGTTTGGCGGCGTCTGACATCAATGAATTGCCGCATGATTACCGGACCTGTCAGCATCACCGGAGATGACCGCGCACAGGCAGGTCCGGGTCGCGTCCACCAAGGCTTACACACCGGCATCGAACAGGGCATGAAACCTTTCCAGAAAGACCGTCTCGGCCCCCTTTACGTTCAGGGGATCGATTTTTACAAACAGACTCTCCGGCGGTTCAATGAAAAGACATCGTGCCTCGGACAGGCTGAACCCGGCGATTTGTGTAGCCTCGAACCAGGTACAGTAGAGATCGGCGATCTTGATCTTTTTCTTCAGCCGCGCAGGTGTTCTGGCGGGTCGGCCAAAGCGGATATTTACCGCCGCGTCGAGTTTTTGTTCAAATGTCCCGTAATCCAGTCCGAGAGCGGATTTGAACGGGCTGATCATATCACCGATCACATATTCGGGCGCATCGTGAAGCAGAGCCGCCAAGCGTTCCCGATTCGTCGATTCGGGATTTAGCTGAAAAAATATATCTTCAACAATAACCGAATGTTCGGCTACGGAGAAAGCATGATCACCGGACGTCTGTCCGTTCCACCGGGCCACCCGGGCCAAGCCGCGGGCAATGTCTTCAATCTCGATATCCAGCGGCGACGGGTTGAGCAGATCAAGACGGCGACCTGAAAGCATACGCTGCCACGCCCGCTGTGGAGCCGTCGGCATTTATGCGGCGACTTTCCGCACAAAAACCGCGCCTGCGGAATATCCGGCCCCGAAAGAACAGATCAGCCCGGTATCACCATCCTCAAAATCATCTGAGTATTTTTCGAATACGATGATGGAACCTGCACTTGACGTGTTGGCGTATTCATCCAGAATCACCGGGGCCTGCATGATGTCCGTGTCCTTGCCGAGCACTTTTCTGGCAATGAGGATATTCATGTTGATATTGGCCTGATGCAGCCACATGCGTTTGAGAGAGTCGGGGCCAAGGTCAAGTTTTTCGGCTTCCTCCGAGATCATTGCCGCGACCATGGGCACCACTTCCCTGAACACAGAGCGCCCGTTTTGCATAAACAACTTGTCCGTCAGTCCCTTTTTGCCTCTTTCGCCGATCATGCCGTCATCTTCCGGGGCGGCGGAATTGAGGAAGCCGAAATTGTTCCGGATGTTGCTGGAAAACTGCGTCAAAAGTTTGCAGCCGATGATTTCCCAATGTTCTGTCGGCGCCATGTCACTAGCCTCAACCAGGATGGCCGTGGCGACATCGCCGAAAATAAAGTGGCTGTCCCGATCCCTGAAATTGAGATGGGCGGTGCAGATTTCGGGATTACAGACGAGTATGGATTTCGCCTGGCCGCTGTAAATCAGCCCCCTTGCCACCTCCAGTCCGAATGTTGCCGACGAGCAGGCAACATTCATATCAAAGCCAAATCCGCCCTCTACTCCAAGCATGTCCTGTACCTCTACAGCTACAGCGGGATATGCCCGTTGCAGGTTGGAACAGGCGACAATCACCGCATCAACGTCCTCGGGCCTGCGTCCGGTTTTGGCCAAGGCGTTTCTGGCGGCATTAACGGCAATTTCTGCCAGGATAGAGTAGTCACGGTTGTCCCGTGCCGGGATGCGCGGCGCCATAATGTCGGGATCAAGTATCGGGTCTTTGGATATCACATAGCGGGCCTTGATACCGGATGCCTTGGCAATGAAATCGGGATCTGAATACTCCAGAGCCTGTTTTTCGCCCGCGGCAATGGCCCCGGCGTTTTCCCTGTTCCACCTGTCCACATGGGCATTGAAGGACTCGACAAGCTCTTCATTTGAAATGGAGTGTTCCGGTGTCCACAGACCGGTTGCGCTGATAACGGCTTTCACGGGTCGCCCTGTTGTTTTTGAGGGCGGTTTATAGCGCAGAATTCCCGCCGGGCCAGAATTAATGTAATCTGTTCGTGCCCTGACCGGGGGCGTTCGCTCCGTATCCGCATGCGCCCTACGTGTTTACCGAACAGTCCGCATAAGCATGACAGCTGATCTCATGGTCATTGACCATGCCGACGGCCTGCATGAAGGCATAGAGAATCACAGGACCGACAAATTTGAAGCCCCGGTTTTTCAGGTTCGCGGACAGGGCCCCGGACTCGGGAGATTGAACCGGCATGTCATTGAAGTTTTTCCATCTGTTGACAATGGGTTTGCCGCCGACGTGGCTCCAGAGAAATTCGCCGAAGTCGATGCCCTCTTCATCGCGCATTCTTACGTAACATTCGGAATTCCCGATGGCGGCATTGATCTTGGGCCTGGACCGGATGATGCCCCTGTCGGTCAACAGGCGTTCCACATCCCTGTCTGTGTAATGGGCGACAATGTCCGGGTCAAAGTTGTCATAGACCTTGAGCATGTGTTCGCGCTTGCGCAGAATCGTAATCCAGGCCAGCCCGGCCTGCTGTCCGTCCTGCATCAGCTTTGAAAATAGCGATTTGCTGTCATAGTTGGGGCGTCCCCACTCCGTGTCGTGATAATGGGTATAAAGCGGATCATGCGGCGGCACCCATCCGCACCGGGAGACATCCGGTATCTGATCTTCGGGGTACGTCACAGGACTTTTTCCATGCCGATATTGCAGCGGTCATAGACGGGATGTTCGCCTTCGTGATTCACAACCCAGCCATTGCGCCTGTAAAGACTGAGAGCAGCGGCATTTTTTGTGCTGGAGAGCAGGTAAATCCGGCTCAACCCCATATCATCCCGCGCATAATCCTGAATGGCATCCATCAACGCCTGCCCGATACCGCGACCTTGAAAAGCCGGATCGACGGCCATTTTGGTCAGCTCCCAATCACCGTCGGTGTCCTGTTTCAGGGCGCAGGCCCCGGCGACCTTACCGTCGATATGGACAGAAAACACTGAATTGCCATTCTCAATATAAATCTCCGGGTGGGCGATCATTTTCCTGTCCGACTCTTCCAGATAGTGAAGCTCCTCAATCCAGGCGGCATTCAAGGCGGCGAAACGGGGTAGTGCGGACGGGTCATTACGGCGGATGTCCAATCAGGCCTCCATCAATTTAATCTCTGTTTGGCCGACCATAAGCGGGCCATCATAGCCTTCAAGACGGTTTAACCGGATCAGGGCCATACCGTATGTCCCGTTTGTGTGGAGCACGTCGCCAACCAACCGGTCGTTGGCTGTAATGGGGGCTATAACGGGGGGTTCGGACAGCCTGCCACCGAACATAAACCCGCGCATGCGTTTTTTGACGTTCGATTTCCGGTACATGCGGCTGACCACTTCCTGCCCGACAAAGCACCCCTTTTTGTAGTCCACACCACCAAGCAGATCCATATTGGCGTCCGCCGGAAACATCCGGACGGTGTCAAAATCCCGTTCACTATCCGGAATGCCAAGGGACAGGCGATGTATGTCATAGTCCCCGACCCGGTTTTCCGTATCCGTATAATCGGATATCAATCGCCGTCCCAGACGCGGATCACGGGGATCGGCATGGCCCTGCGCCCCGTCGCCGTCATCGTTCCCGCCATCATCTCCCCAAAGCGCGTAGACACACAAGTCTGTTTTTGTAATCCTGACCGGCGCACGGAGTTTGTACATGCAAAGCCGTCTATGAAGTTCATCAGCGAATTTTCCGGGTGTGTCCATGAGCAGATCATCTCCGTCCCTGGTGACAAAAAAATCCGCAATAATTTTGCCCTGCGGTGTCAAAAGCGCCGCGAGGGTCACGTCCCCATTCAGGGTGTTGGTGATCAGTCCGCTCAGCCAATCCGTGACGCCCTCGCCGGAGAGGCGAAACACGGTTCGGTCAAGGCGGGCTTTTGGCATCCTCCACGTATAGCCGATTTGAGGCGGTTTTAAAGTCCGCTTGACCTTCCGGTGCGGCACGCTAATGTGGGTACATGCCTGAATTACCCGAAGTTGAAATTATCCGGTGTGGATTGCAGCCGGTCATGGAAGGCGCTGTCATAAAGAGCATCACCGTCAACCGTCCCGCTCTACGGTATCCCTTTCCGGCCAATTTCCAGGCACGACTGCAAGAACAAAAGCTGGTCCGGCTTAAACGCCGGGCCAAGTTTCTGAATGCGTGTTTGTCTTCCGGCGAACGCCTGCTCATGCACCTGGGTATGTCCGGGCGGTTCACCGTAGCGGGTTCCAGAGCTGTCGGGAATTTTGCCCAGGGCCATGGGGGCGACCCCAAGCATGATCATGTCATCTTCCATATGGATAACGGCGCCACCGTGACTTTTAATGATATGCGCCGGTTCGGCTTTATGGAACTCATTGCGCCCGGCGAACCTTCACGCCTCGACATACTCGGTCCGGAGCCCCTTGACCCTCATTTCAACGCAGAGGTGTTGCGAGCAGCCTTGCAGCGCAAAAAAACCACAATCAAATCCGCATTGCTGGATCAGCATGTCATCGCCGGACTCGGCAATATCTATGTGTGTGAAGCCCTCTATCGTGCCGGTATCTTTCCGGGATGTTTGGCAGCTTCCCTGAGCGGCGACCAGACCGAAGCCCTGACTGATCGCATCAGGGTTGTGCTTCGTGAGGCCATAGGGGCGGGCGGGGCGTCTTTGCGCGATTTTGCGAATACAGAGGGTCTTCCCGGCTACTTCCAGCACAGTTTTGATGTCTATGACCGCGAGGGCCAGCCATGCAAAAACTGCGATACGCTGATTGAACGTTTCCGGCAGGCCGGGCGATCCACATTCTACTGCCCGTCCTGTCAACAGGAACAGGGCCGAAATTCCACCCTTGCCATTCCGCGCCCAAATCCACTAACATCACGTCCAGATGGGAAAGGTTTTTATGTCCAGTGAAATGATCGAATTTATACGCGAAGGTGCGGTGGCAAAGATTCGCCTGAACCGCCTCAAGGCACTCAATGCCCTGTGCAATGAAATGATGGAAGAGGTCGCCCGGATTCTGCAGGAACTGGAGACAGACACCGCCGTTGGCTGTGTCATACTGACAGGCTCCGATAAAGCCTTCGCCGCGGGCGCAGACGTTAAGGAAATGCAGGACAACCACTATCTCGACATCTACAAAAACGATAATTTCGAAACGTATCACTGCGCCATAGAACGCTTTCGCAAGCCGATTATTGCGGCCGTGTCCGGCTACGCCCTGGGTGGCGGGTGCGAGATTGCCATGATGTGCGATTTCATTATCGCCGCCGACAATGCCAAATTCGGTCAGCCGGAGATTACTCTGGGTGTCATGCCCGGCATGGGGGGGACGCAACGCCTGACCCGCGCCGTTGGCAAAGCCAAGGCTATGGATATGTGCCTGACTGGGCGCATGATGGACGCCCGGGAGGCCGAGAGTGTCGGCCTTGTCTCCCGTGTTGTGCCGCTGGATGATCTGCAGGATACAGCCATGGAAATCGCCGCCAAAATCGCGGCGCAAAGTCAGCCCGTTGCCATGATGACCAAGGAAGCGGTGAATACGGCACTTGAAACCACTCTGGCTCAGGGCATTCATTTCGAACGCCGCCTCTTTCAGAGCATGTTCACGACCCGGGATCAGAAGGAGGGCATGGCGGCGTTCGTTGAGAAAAGAAAACCGCATTTTACCAACAGGTAACTATGAGAGCACTGTTCCGGTAATCCCGGGGAATATCTACAACTTGGTTGACGACACCCGGGCGCGCCGCTATTGGCCGCGTTCGGTTTTGCTAAACCTGTCCGGTTCGTTGAGTGCTGCCCGTTGAATGCGGAATGTGACGAAAGAGAAGAAAATATGGCCAACACCAAATCCGCCAGGAAAGCCGTGCGTGTTGTGGCGCGCAAAACCGCTGTAAACAAATCCCGTCGTACCTTGGTGCGCTCTCGCCTGCGCCGCGTTGAGGACGCGATTGCAGCCGGTGACAAGGTGCAGGCCCGGGAAGCCGTGAAGGAAGCCGAATCGGCCATGATGCGCGCCGTCAGCAAAGGCATCTTTCACAGAAACACCGCCGCCCGCAAAATTTCGCGTCTGAACGGTCGCATCAAGGCCATGAGCTAGGCCCGGCTTTCTCCTGTTGCGCGGACCCGGCATGATGAATATCACATGTTTCAGACTTCAGGAGGTGGCCGCCTGATGCGGTACCGGTCGGCTTTCGGACCGGGTGCCTAAAGGGCCTGCGTTTTCAGAAAGGCATCAAAAAATTTGAAAAACATGTCGCGGTATGCATCCCGTTCCATAAGCACTTCATGCAGCGCACCGGGTATGGTTCTGAAATCCAGCCCGGCCCTCTCGGCAAAATATTTATTGGACGCCGGATCAACAATCGGGTCGCCGCCTGCCGCCACAATCAGTCCCGGCACATTGAGCCGCCTAGCATTCCGGTTGACATAGGCCATAGCGCCCAAGGTCTCACTGACCCAGGAAAAAGTCGGCCCGGTCATGCGCAGCTCCGGCGTGCTTTCGAGATATTCCGCCCAGCGGCGGAAACGGGCCTTGTCCGATGTCAGCTTGTTGCCCTTGAACGGGACAGGCAGGCCGCGCTTCCGTCCCTGAAAGGGCAGTCCGCGTCTGGAAAAGCCGATCATCGTGCAGATGCGGATGAACCATTCCGCCATGGGGGATTGTATATCAAACAGGCCCAGCGTGGGTGCGGTGCAGACAATCGCTGACGGACTGGTCCCGCCGATCAGAATACTTTGCAGGGCCACGCAACCGCCCACGGAATGACCGAGCAGGATATGCGGTCTAGGCAGGTGCGGTCCCAATTCATCAATCAGAAAAGCCAGATCTTCAGCGTAATCCTGAAAATTCCTTGTATGGGATTTCAGGGGATCAAACTGCTGACGGGTCGATAGTCCCTGTCCGCGGGGATCAAACGCCAGTACCGTAAACCCGCGGGCAAGAAAATCCTCAATTGTTTCCAGATATTTTTCGATAAATTCCGTGCGCCCGGGATGAATAATCAGCGAGCCGCGGGATTCGTCTTTGACACTCCCCACCCACAGCCCGCGCAACCGCACACCATCCTGCCGTTTCACAAAGAAAAACTCACCCCGGTCGTAAATGTCCTCGGGTAAGGGGCGCCCGAAAGGTTTGACGACGGGTGCCGGTCTATACATGTCGGACCCGCCCATGCCTTGAAAAGCTGTTTGGGGCGCTACCGACTCCATTTTGGAAAGAAACTGTACATGACTTGAGTCCCCATATCAGGTTCACGCCCCATTGTCATTAAAAAAACACCCTTCAGACCTGCATTTCGGTCTGGCCCTCTTTCTGGTCGAACCAGCTTGTGGCGGCCACCCACGTGATCTCCGGCCACACACTGACCATGTCATTATAGGGCATCGCCGCGGCTGCGTCCTGTCGTTTGTTTTCACATATGTCATACAGGGCATGGGCCAGGCTCCTGGTTCCTTTGGCAGCATCCGGGTTCAGTTTTTTCAATGTGTGCAGCAACCGGACCGCCACCCCTTCCCCTTCGGTCGCATGGGCCTGCGCCAGATTTTCAGCCGCACCGTATGCGCCCCGCTCATGGCCGTGCTGCTCAAACCAGGTGAGGGCAAAGCGGGTCTCCGCATCAAACTCTCCCGACAGGTTACTGAGGAATTTATCAAGCTGGACACCTCCATTAACGGTTGATTTTGAATTAGCTTTGAGTGATTTCAGTCAGGGGACTGGTTGCGCATCCTGTATGCCGCCCCTCTTGGGGCGCTTTAGCGGCATTTTGGGCTGATAGTCCGGATTTCAGGCACACTTCATCCGCTGTGTCTCATGGTAAATCAGGCGTCGCATGTTACAGGCCATGTTGGCCATGGTGATTTTGATTGTGGCGCGGGCCAGACCCATGGTCCTGATCCTCAGGCCCATGCGGTGTTTCTGATCGGCGAAGGGATGTTCGACAAGAGCCCTGACTTT
>JACOMS010000003.1 GCA_014324115.1 Hyphomonadaceae bacterium | reverse complement strand
GTCGCAATCCGTTATGACAGATGCGCGCACACTTTTTTCTCTGCTGTCCTCATCGCGGCCATCGTCACATACTGGATTTAATGAGTCCTGACCCTAGAATCTTGCCCAGTCACGCTCCGATATGCTAGCTCCCGTTTGCGCCTAGCGGTATGCCTTGCGGTTTGTGGTGTCTCGCCCTTTGCCGCCAAAAACACGGAGGGTCATGAAAATGCACGATTTACTCGTTCCCCTGTTTAAGCTCCCCGAAGCCCCTGCCTCGAATGAGCAGGCGCTTGTGCGCGCCGCGTTTTCGGCGGAACGACAAACAGCGGCATCCTGGGTAGATGCGGAATTCGGGCCCGGCTGGGCCTCCGAGTTCGAATATGCAGCCGGATTGTCACCGGTCTCTGCATACGTTGCTATCAAGAATGGACAGATCGTCGGGTTTGCCTGCTTTGATGCTGCGGCCAAAGGCGTATTTGGCCCAATGGGTGTTTCCGGGCAATGGCGCGGCCGGGGTGTTGGCACCGCCCTGCTGTTTCGCGCGTTACGGGACATGCGTGCACTGGGCTATGCCTATGCAGTGATCGGGGCTGTCGGTCCAACCGGGTACTATGAGCACACTGTGGGAGCCAGCCCTGTCCCTGACGGGTCACCGGGGTTTCTCGGCACGCTTCTGAAGCAGCAAAACACGTAGAGACATCCGTTTGACAAAGCCCTGCCTTTCACGCATGACTTCCGCCTCAACCCCCGCCAAACCCGGATGGCAACACATCGCCCCGTCTCAATTTGATGATTCTCAATCCAAGCATTTTTGGAAATTTGAGAAAACGATGTTCGTCTACTTTTATGTCCTCAAATTTCAAAAGCCCGGGCTGTGCCCCCTGGCGTGGTAAAACGCGTGCCAAATCAGGGCAGGAGGCGGAAAAATAGACGAATTCGCGATCAAAATAGGCAGCGAGTGAATCCGACCAGTTCGCGTCCGGAATCCGTTGTTTATGGAAGTTTTCCTGACCGGAACGTGAGTCGCTTTGCGGATATCTTTCCCCGTCGATGGTCCACTCCAGAGGTTGATACCGGGCAACCCGGGATTGAATGTCCTGAAAACGCCCCCGGTCTATAACCTGATGTACATCCACGTGTTCCGAAAAGCAATAGGCCGCAACAACGCCGGCGGCTGTTCCGGAGACCACTTCTCCCGGTTGCAGTCGGGTAGCGGCATTTGCCCTGAAACTTTGCGCCATGCACTTTCCGGCCACAACCAGATTTGAAACCGTATCATTGGAAAGTGACCTTAGGGGTATGAAAAACGGCTTCGGGTGTTCTGCCCAGTAAACGGCAGCCTCTTCCGTTTTTAACCCGCACCTGTTCAAGGCATGGATGTCGTAGTCATAAACGGTTGTGCCGACCCGGTCGCAAAAAGGATATCCGGTCGGTCCCGGATAAAAGCTCAAATCCCACGCGCATAACAGAAATCCGTTGTATCCGATACTCCGGCGGGACTCGCGCAGGTAAGGAAATTTGTAAAAACCGTGTCCGGTTCGCACAGACCGGTTATCGACCGAGATTGCTCCCTTAAACTCTTCCGGTGCCTGACTTATGTACCACCGGCAAAAGTCACGGGACAGTCTTTCCGAGGCGCGCAGGGCATTGACATTTATTCCGCCGCACCATGCGTCATTTTCGACGGTGTTCCGTGCCGCTTCATATGAAAGGAACAGGTGGGCATCCGCATAGTCGTTGCCGTTGTTAATCGCGCCCTGCTTCCAGTTCATGACCGAGGTCTGCCCGGGGGCCGGATCACCCTCCCCGTTCAGTCTCCGATAGGTCCAAACCCCCGCCCAGCCGTATGTGCCGAGATCAAAGGTGTGTTCCCGGTCGGTCAGCTCACCTGTCCACCCGATGTTGCCGGTGTGAACGGGTGCTTCCGCAATCGAAAGATTGAATGTGGACGTAAAACTTTGTCCGCTTGCACAGTACTCGCGCTCTGTTGCGCCCTCATACGCGTCTTCTCCCACCAGATACCGGGCGTTTGAGAGCGCCAGCACGTCACCGAATTCACTGGCTTCGACAACAGTTAAAACCTTGCCTTCGCGTGCGCGGATGCAGACCTGCTGTTTATGAAAATACGCGGAGGGGTAACGTGAGTACCAGTCTGAAACGGCTTCGCTGAACGGGCGTTCGTAACCCGGAAATTCCCCGCCGGGTTTGGGAAAACGCCTCAGAACAGTGACCCCGGTAATCTCGCGCCTGTGTCCGCGCTCGCGGGTCCTGACGGCGACGGGCACGGTATTGTTCAGTACAGAAAGATTCGGTTCCCCCTCCAGGGCGTCAGAGATGGCCCCGTCAAGAAGTGCAACCGGCAGGAAACAGTGTCTGGATACGCTGCAGTTTCCGGGATTACCCAAAGACTGGAGCCAGTCATAAAACTCATAATGATTGTTGACCCTCAGTCTGTGCGCTTTTTTTGTATCAACACCCTGAACATCGGATCGCCAGGCAAAATCAATTGCCGGCACACCTCCCGCAGTCAACTGGCCTCCCGCCCAGTCTGTAGGTTCGGTCAGGCAGGTCAATGCGCCCTCGCGTGCTGCATGCAAGGCCGCGAACAAAGCCGATGTTGAACCGCCGACCACAAGGACGTCACAACGTATATCTCTGGCCGACATTTCCATTGACCGCGTTCCGTTTCCAAAAACCAGTGAAACCCAACCCGCTGATCCGGTCACTCAGGCGATTGCAAAATCCCGAAAACCATTCCGGAAAGACCCTGTCACAAGGTGCTTTTGGTCACGAATTCATAAGAATCCGCCCGGTAGTAGGAGTTTGTATATTCAACAACCCGTCCACTCCCGATGACCCCGTGACGCTCTATGTGCAGAATGGCGGCTCCCGGGGCTACATCAAGCATATCCGATTGAACCTTGTTGGCACTCAGGGCCTTTATTCTCTGTACGGCGCTCGTGGGCCTGCACCCGACCCGCTCCATATCCTTGTAAAGAGACGGACCGATATGATCTGAATCAGGCAGAACATTTTCCGGAACGATGACCACCTCGTAAGCAATGGCCAGGGCGTTCGCGAACCGCACACGCTGGATCTGAATCACCTTTTGCCCCGTCCGGAGTCCAAAAATCAAATCCAGATGAGCATCGGGTTCCAGAGGCTTCACTTCGATTGTTCTGGAGCTCGGGGTCAGGCTGTGCTTTGCCATATCTTCCGAAAAGGACGATACACTGGATACAGATTTTTCAATGCGTTTGGCGACAAAAGTCCCCGCACCGTGTTTCCTGTCCAGGACCCCGCCTTCAATAAGCTCGGAAAGTGCCTTTCTGACGGTGACGCGGGAAATGCCGAGTTTTTCGGCCAGCCTGCGTTCGCTCGGGATGGGGTCGCCGAGACCGACGACTTCCTGCTCAACACATTGGTGAATAGTATCAAAGAGGCGCTTGTATTTGGGCTTGGTGTCGCGGTTTTTCGAGAAAACGTCGCTAATTGAGTCAATGGTCAACATGGATTCCAGCGCAACTCATACTTTCCTTCCGGCTCCCGGCATTAAAAACCAATTACAAAGAATTTCAATACCAAATAACTGAAACGGGCCTCTGTCATTGTTCCGGCACTGCGTCAACAGACTCCGGACGGCAAGACTGACGATAGACTCCAAAAGAAAATTCGATTTTTATCAGGGTCTCGCTACCCGGCCCGGCATTTGGAAGGAAGATTGACGGCATAACTGGTGCATTTATGTCACGGTTTTCTGAATTTTTGCGAACGCAGTGATAAAAATTTGACAAAAGCATTTCATGGTACTAACCGGTATCCATGTCAGCACCAAACTGGTGTTATCTGGTACTGGCCCCGTTAGCGGTCAGTGCCGGGCTGATATGGAACCGTACGCCAAGCGTTAGGGAAGGCACTTCAGAATGATGAGTAAATTTTGTAAATTGAAAATGGGAGCGTCCCTTGCGATGTTGACTCTCGCGAGCGGTGCGTGGGCGCAGGATAATGCCGGTGCCGAAGATGACCGGGATACAATTGTGGTCACAGGTGTCAGGGGCGCGCTGAGTGAGGCTTTAACCACCAAGCGGAATGCGTCGGCTATTCTTGACGCCATTAACGCGGAAGATATCGGCAAATTTCCCGATCAGAATGTTGCAGAGTCCCTGTCGCGTGTTTCAGGTGTGACAGTGACCCGGGATTTTGGGGAAGGGGAGAAGGTTTCCATCCGCGGCACCCAGACCAATCAGAACAGGACACTCCTTAACGGCGTGACCGTGGCCTCTACGGACTGGTTTACTCTGGATCTGCCGTCGCGCGGGTTCAATTTCCTGATCCTGCCTTCCAGTCTTGTGGATTCTCTCGAAGTCTACAAGTCGCCGCAGGCCAACATTCAGGAAGGGTCCCTCGGCGGTACGGTCGTGCTTAACACGCGCAAACCGCTTGACCTGGACCCCTTGACACTCTCCATTCAGGCCGAGGGTCAGTATTCGGAAAATTCCGAGGAATTTGATCCCCAGGTGTCCGGGCTCGTTTCGTGGAAGAACGGGGCCGAAACCTTCGGGGCGCTGTTTTCCTACACCCGCCAGGAAAGGGATGTAAACCGCTTCGGTCGCGAGGTGATCGGGTTTGTGGCGCCCGCTGATCCGCCCCGGGCCAATAACAACAATACGAACTTCTGGCTCCCCCGCCTGATCGGTGAGGTTGATTTCCGTCAGGAACGTGTGCGTGAAACCTTCTTTGGATCGCTTCAATGGGCTGCCGGTAACCAGTTTGAAGCCACATTGAACGTACTTGATACGACTCTGGACGCGAACAGCACCAACAACAACAATCTCGCGACCATCGGCGCTGATGGTGCGGTGGTTGACCTGGCATCTGTTGTGACCGCGGGCTCCGGTCTTGAGGAAGGTGTGGTTGCGGCCACTTTGATGGCCCCCGGCGGCGCTGGTGGCCGCCTGCAGACATTTGACCGGATTTCAGGTATTGAAGCCCAATCCTATGATTTGGAAGCTGTCTACAGGGGTAACGGTTTCGAGTTGACCGGCCGTGCGGGTCGCACCGAATCCGAAGGTGGTGCCCCGGATCAACGCTACTGGGGCTTCACGACCGAAAATGCCGCATCCCAAGCGATTATCGACAGCATGACGTTTGATCAGGATCTCAACTTCAGGCTCCTCACAGCAGGTGGTCAGGAAGAAACGGACGAGCAATTCGTCGCAAGACCCTTCGAATTTGCAAATGCCACGTCAACCGTAAACTTCGAAGAAGAGGATTATGTTGGATTTGATCTCGCATGGGATACGCGGTTTGGCGCCCTTGATACCGTTACTATCGGCGGGCTGTACCGGGATCGGGAAACCTCCCGTCAGGCCAGCACGACCGGTTATCACTGGTTCGCTGATGACGACCACATTAGCCTGGAGGGTGCATGGGCTGATCCTGATAACCTCCTCCCAACGGCAGACCGTTGGTTGAACTTCGGGGGTAATGGAGCCTATTTTGCCAATGATCCCGATATGGCACAAACCGTCGCCGACTTTTCCGCCAATGAGCGCGGCGCAGACTATATCCTTATTGACTCGGCCACGGCTCGCGCGGTCGGTAATCCCACGACGGATGTTATCACAATCCCCAATTTGAATGATACATGGTCGGTTCAGGAAGAGACGTTTGCCGCCTATATCAGGGGTGATTTTGAGACGGGATCCGTCTCTGGTGATGTCGGGGTGCGGGTTGTCAGCACCGATGTGTCTTCAACCGGGTATGTTATTTCGGGCGATGCTAACGGGGCCGCCGCCCTGATGACACCGAACGCCAGCCTCTTGGCCACGGCGTTTGGGTGCACGCCGGATACGTGTTCGGCAGAGCTCACCACCGTAAAGAGTTCCTACACCGAAATTTTACCCAACCTGAATATGTCTTACGACCTGACGGATGATGTTAAGCTTCGTTTTGCCGCCGCCCGGGTCATGTCGCGGCCGGACCCGCAGTCGCTGGCGCTTCGTGAAAATTTCTTCGTCAACACCAGGGCAGGCACCCGCGGGAACCCGGCACTTGATCCGATCACGGCCAATCAGTTTGACATCTCTTTTGAGTACTATTTTGCCGATGACGCCCTGCTGGCAGCCACTCTTTTCTACAAGGATGTAGCCGGTAATCTGGTTCCATCCACGTCGATGGAGACGCGCATAGATCCCAACAGTCAAAGCAACCAAACCGTTGACATAACATTCACGACCCCGCAGAACGGTCAGGATGCGACCATCCAGGGGGTTGAATTTCTGTATCAGCAACCCATCGCCGATCAGTTCGGCGTTGTGGTCAATTACACATACACCGATGCCGACACCTCCCAGGAACGCGACCCGGTCAATGTGGCGGGCTCGGGTATTGTCGTGGGCGCTTCCGATCACATTCTGAACCTGACCGGTTATTATGAAAATGACCGGTTTGATGCCCGCGTGAGCTATAATTACCGCTCCGAATATCTCAACGAGGTGGCGTATTTCGGGGCGGAGATCTGGACCGATGATTACGGTCAGCTTGACGTCTCGGCCAGTTTCGATGTTACGGACTTCGCAGAAGTTACTTTCGATGCGCTGAATCTGACAGACGAAAACACGGATCAGTTCCATCTTGATCCGGATCGGGCCTCGAAAATCTATGACAACGATCGCCGCTTTCTGGTCGGAGTCAATCTGAACTTCTAGAGTCGGATTTTGAGTTTGGCTAACGGATTTTCTGAAAAACATGTGTTATGCGCCCATGGCGAGTAGGTAGGTCCCCGGGCCCGGCTCACCCTCAACGCCGGTCGGTGTTGGTGTTCGGGCTGGCGTTGTTGCTTGCGTCCATTGCTCTCGCCGCGCCTGCCGCCGGTGGGGATGCGGAAAGTCAAGGGGCGAAGTCATTCGCGCGGGGTGTCTGGCTTACCAATGTTGACAGTGATGTACTGTTTGACCGGCAGCAGCTGGAAGAGGCGACTGCCGCCCTGTCGGAACATGGGTTCAATACGCTTTATCCAGTCGTCTGGAACAGAGGTTATACACTGCACCCCAGCCCGGTAGCGCAGCGCTGGACGGGAAGTTCGCAGATGCTCCATCCCGGTCTGGCGGATCGGGATCCACTTAAGGAAATTGTTAATCATGGCCGACAGCACGGCATGCGGGTCATTCCTTGGTTCGAATACGGCTTGATGATGCCCGCCGATTCGCGCTTGGTGCGTGAAAATCCCGAATGGCTGACCCGTCGCGCGAACGGTTCGGCCACCTGGAAGTCAGGCGGCGAAAATACCGTGGTTTGGCTCAATCCGCTGCATCCGGAAGTGCAGACCATGCTGATTGAACTTTTGACCGAGCTTGCGGGCACTTACGACGTGGACGGAATACAACTTGACGATCATTTCGGTTACCACTACCAATTCGGTTATGACTCTTATACGCTGGGGCTTTATCGTCGGGAGCATCCCGGACAGCACCCGCCCCCGGCGCCGAACCTTGATCCATTGCAAAACTGCGTTCATGATGACGCTGACTGGCAGCGCTGGACCGATTGGCGCGCGGACGGCATAAGCCGTTTTATCGAAAAACTGGTCGCGGCCTTACGTGCAGTCCGTCCGGATTTAATCATTTCCGTTTCCCCCAACCCCCAGACTTTTTCCAAAAACTGCTACCTGCTTGACTGGAGCACCTGGCATCGGCGGCATTTGATTGACGAGCTGGTGTTGCAAGTCTACCGTGATGACATGGCATCTTTCGCCGGGGAGTTATTAGCCGCAGATGTACTTTCCGCGCGCCAGTCTATTCCTGTGGTCGTTGGTATACTCAGTGGACTCAGAGACCGGCATGTACCGTCCAGTCTGCTCAGGCAGCAGATTCTTATGGCTCGGGACACGGGATTCAGTGGTGTATCATTCTTTTTCTACGAAAGTTTGTGGAATCTGGCAGACGAAACACCGCGACAGCGCCAAGAATTATTCATGGACACCCTGCAATAGGTCAGCGCAAGGAATCCGGCAATTTGCCACCGTGCAGAAATTAGAGGGGGCGGGATGGATGTAACGTGGAACATTTTACCTTGGAAGAGTTGGATGAAAGGGCTGGTGGCGGCATAATCGCTTCCTGCCGGTTGTCGGAGGACCTTTGGACAAAGACGACTTCATCCCTGCCGGTAAAGAAGAGATGAGTATGAAAAGATTTACGATTGAGCAGTTGGACACGATCATAAATCGCGGACTGATTGTTTCCTGTCAGCCGGTTGTAAACGGTGCCCTCGACAGGACCGACGCGGTTGTCGCCATGGGGCTTGCCTGTTTGGCCGGAGGTGCAAAAGCCCTGCGGATTGAGGGCGCGGGGCGTGTCAGGCAGGTTCGTGAATCCACCGCAGCGCCGATAATCGGAATCGTTAAACGCGATCTGCCGGACTCGGAAATTCGCATAACGCCCACGCCTGAAGATATCGCAGACCTTTCACGGGCCGGTGCGGACATCATTGCCTTTGACGCCACCGACAGGACCAGACCCTACTCACGAGAGGCGCTGGTTGGAGCCATCGTCGAACATGAGTGTTACGGGATGGCCGATTGTTCCATTATTGATGATGTTGAATTTTCTCTTGGCAACGGTGTTGAATTTATCGGGACGACCCTCTCCGGCTATACAGGCGGCATAACTCCCGAAGAGCCGGACTACGCGTTCTTATCGAATGCGGTCCGGATCGCGCCGCGGGTTATAGCCGAGGGACGCTACAACACGATTGAGCATTCCCGGGAAGCCATCCGGCTCGGGGCGTGGGGTGTCACGGTTGGAACAGCCCTGACCCGGCTGGAAACAATGACGGGCTGGTTTGTCGAGGGCCTCAGGGACGCCCGGACAGGTGATGACCGGGACGCGGAATTTGCTTCTGGACCCGCAAGACGTATGTCAGGCATATGAAACCCGGGAACATCATTCCTGTTGCAGTCTGCGCCCTGACTGTGTTGCTGGCCCTGTGGTCCTGCGGTAGCCGGAAGACCGATGTCGGCGGAAAAGTCACTGTCGAATTCTGGACGATGCAGCTCTCGCCCATACTGGACGACTATATTAACGGATCAATTACTGAATACGAGCAGGCGAACCCGGACGTTTCCATAAAATGGGTTGACATTGCCTGGGCGGATATGGAGCGGAAACTTCTCTCTTCCGTTGCCGCGGGGACAGCGCCCGATGTCGCAAATCTTAATCCCCAGTTTTCGTCAAAATTGGCCGAATTTGGAGCTTTGCATGATCCGGAGGCGTTTTTGTCCTCCGAAATCGTGCAATCATATTTTACAAATGTATGGGAAGCGAATCGCCTGAACGGTCAAACATTCGGCGTGCCGTGGTACCTTTCAACAAATGTCGCGATTTACAACCGCGCAATTTTCGAAGCCGCAAACGCATCATTTCCCCAAACCCTTGAAGATATTCCAGAGATTGGTCGTTCCATCAAACAGGCGACGGGGAAATACACATATTTTCCCGGTTTTGACGGCGGCGAACCCATGGAGAATTACGTTCTTCTTGGTGGAAAAATAAGCAGCGAACTTCCCGGGTACGGACTCAGGGAAGATGCGGTACGGGAACTGCTCACCTACTATGCGGCGCTCTATGAAAGCGGTGCCGTCCCGCCATCTGTACTCATTGAAGGCCATCAAAAATCTGTCGATCTTTTTCAATCAGGCGAATTGGCGATGTTGTTGAGTGGTATGCAGATGTTGCCAAACATAGAATCAAATGCGCCCGAATTGATCAATGACATTGTTGTTCAGGCACACCCGAACGCAGATGAGGGACGGACAAACATTGCCGCGATGAACCTGGTGGTTCCAACGCAAACGGATTATCCGCGGGAAGCCTTTGAATTCATCACGTTTATGACCTCTCCGGAAAAGCAGACGGAAATGGCTGAACTCGTTCCCATACTGCCTTCCACACCCGAAAGTTTGAACGACCCGTTCTTTGAAATGACGGACCCGGATGACAGATTTCAGTTGGCGAGGGCCTATTCCATTGAGCAATTACGGGGCGGTGGAGTCCTGCTCCCGCCACTGAAAAACTACTCCCGGCTGAGAACCGCATTTGTGCGGCAAACCCAACGCACAATGCTCGGTGAGTTGTCCACCGAAGAAGGGGCCGGTAAAATTATCAGTGACTGGACCAGGATTTCAGAGGTTGAGAGTGACTAGCTTCGTGATCGCTTTCGATATCGGGGGCACCAAAGTTAAAGCCGGGATAATATCTTCGTCCGGTGAAATACTGGACAAGGCCGGGACGTCATCGCGAGCCCGGGAAGGCCCCGGCGGGATTATATCGGCGGCACAACATGTGAGGCGGGAGCTTCTTGAAAATAATCCTCACGTCAACATCACGGGGTGCGGGGTTTCAACCGGCGGGGTCGTGTGCAGGGACTCGGGTACAATCAGGGCCGCGGTCGATTTCATGCCGGGATGGAAAGGGTTTGAGATCAGGGCGGCGTTTGCGGGTTTCCTCAATAAGGATGTTGTCGTCGACAATGACGGGAATTGTGCACTTTTTGCAGAAGTTCACCGGCAATCTCTGGATCAAAATGATGTCATTCTGCTTGCATTGGGCACTGGGCTGGGAGGAGCGATCTATTCTGGCGGCAGTGTTCGTGGCGGAGCTTCATCGCTGGCGGGGCATTTTGGACAAACCCTCGTCGGGGAATTGTTCGGCGTGGATGAATGGGAGCAACTGGAAAGCGCGCTTTCCGGTGCGGGCCTTGCCTTGATGGCGCGGCGAATCCTGAAGGAACGGGATCTCACGGTTGACCCTGAAGACAGTTTTCCTGACGGCCATGCTGTCATAAAGGCATTGAAGCATAATGAAATGGCGTCCGAGGCTTTATCAAGATGGGTCAGACTGCTGGCGCGCACCTGTCACAACATACAATGGAATTATGATCCGGATACAATCATAATCGGCGGCGGCATGTCGGATGCAAAAAACATCTGGTGGCCCCGGTTTTCGAAGTGCCTGTCACATGTCAATCAACGCTTTGGTCTGCCTCGGGACATGGATGTTCGACCGGCGGCTTTGGGTAATGATGCCGCTATTGTCGGTGCGGGGCTGATGGCGTGGAGCGGGTTGGGCCCGGAGAATGGAGCGCATGCCTCGTAAAATTGTCCCTTACGTTTTTCTGATCCCCGCTATTATGCTCATTGGGACATTTGTCCTGTTGCCCATGATCGGTGCCCTGGCTATCAGTTTCAGTGAATACAATATGATCCAGAAGCCGCGTTTTGCAGGCTTCAATCAGTACCGGAGACTGTTTCAGGACCCGTTCTTTTGGAATGCCCTGTTTAACAGCCTGCTGTATCTCATAGTTGTCGTACCCGTACTTTCGACAGTCCCGATTTTTCTGGCTGTTCTCGTCAATCAAAAACTGCCGGGTATTTCCGTGTTTAGAGGCATTTATTATCTGCCCGTCGTGACATCACTCGTTGTGACCGGTCTGATGTGGAAATGGGTATATGAAGAAAACGGTGTGCTGAATTTTATGCTCCAGGGCGTCGGCATGATTGAAACGCCCATCGCCTGGCTGGCTGTGCCATCCGTTTCCCTGTTTGCCGTTATGGCCGTGACCATCTGGACCGGGATGGGATTTTACATGGTGATTTATCTTGCCGGACTACAGTCAATTCCGGGATCACTCTATGAAGTTGCCGATCTGCAGGGCGTAAGCAAACTGCGCCAGATCATATTCATCACAATTCCCATGCTCCGCCCGTATATTGCATTGGTCGCGGTCATTTCGTCCATAGCGGCAATGAAAATTTTCGAGGAGGTCTTCATAATGACCAATGGAGGCCCGCTCAGCCAAACGGAGACTCTTGTGTTCTTTGTGTATCAGAACGCCTTCGTGGAATTTGACATGGGGTATGCGTCGGCTGCGGGTATCGCATTATTTGCCCTCACTTTCGTACTCTCGGTTTTAAATCTCCTGCTCACCCGGGAAACAACAGATGCAAAATAGCATTTTCTCAACGGCCCGGGAATTTGCGCGCCGGGGTGTGCAATATGCAGTTTTGCTCGCGGTCGCATGTGCCTTCATTGGACCCTTCCTGTGGCTGCTTTCGACGGCAATGAAATCAGGGGCCGAGAATATTTTTGAGTCCCCGCCGCAGTTCATACCGAAGGCTCCAACCCTGGAGAATTTTGGTCGCGTGTTCGAGTCCCTGCCGTTTGTCACCTATTTTTTCAACAGTGCTATCGTCGCATCAGTCGCTGTTATCTGCAATCTGCTTTTCTGCTCGCTCGCAGCCTATCCGCTTGCAAGGATGTCGTTTGCGGGAAAAAACGCCATATTCCTGATTTTGATCAGCACCATGATGCTGCCATTCCAACTGCTCATGATCCCGCTCTACAGCATCGCCGTCACACTGGGGCTGAATAACTCGTTTTTTGGTCTGATCATTCCTCATGCGTGCACGGCGTTCGGTATTTTCCTCATGCGCCAGGCTTTTCTGGCTGTGCCCCATCAGTTGGAGGAATCCGCTCATATTGAAGGTGTGAACAGATTTCAAATCTGGTGGTACATTATGCTGCCGCTTGTAAGGCCGACACTGGCCACCCTTGCCGTTTTTACCTTTATCGGCGTCTGGGGAGACTTTTTGTGGCCGCTGATCATTCTGGATGACCAATCGAAATACACCCTGCCGCTTGGCGTCAACAAACTTGCCGGCACTTTCGGCAAGGACTGGAGACTCGTGGCTGCGGGGGCAATTCTGTCAGTGATACCGACGATTGCGGTATTTCTGTTCACCCAAAGGTTTTTTATTTCCGGTGCCCTCAAGGGTGCCGTTAAAGGCTAAGATTCATGCCCGATGCTGCGTCAGTGATTGTCCAAACCCACTGGGATAGAGAATGGTATTTCACAAATGAAAAATATACAGCCCGATTGGTAAGAATTTTCCCATCGGTTCTAAAAAGTCTGGACAACGGCCAAATCAACAATTTCCTTTTCGATGGACAGACATCCGCACTCGAAGACCTTATTGCAAACACAGAGCCTGATGTGGCACAGAAGGTCGCCGCCTTTATCAAGGATGGCCGGATCAATATCGGGCCGTGGTATGTGATGCCCGATGAGTTTTTATGTGCCGGTGAGTCCCTTGTCCGAAATCTTGAAGAAGGGATTCGGGTTTCAAAACGCTATGGGGAAAGTTCCTTTCTGGGCTACCTGCCCGACACATTCGGCCACATTGCGCAGATGCCCCGGATTTTCAGGGGATTCGGAATAGACACAGCTGTTGTTTGGCGCGGCGTGCGGATTGATGACGATGTGTTTGAGTGGCAATCTCCGGACGGCACCTCCGTCACCTGCCTGTTTTTGCCGGAGGGTTATTATCAGCAGCCGTTTTCCAGGCTTGATTATGATCAGGCCGTCACCCGCTACTTTGACACATTGTCTGCCAGATCCGGGCGTACGCCCTATGTGTTGACGCAAGGCGGAGATCATCTGGTACCGCCGGATAACCTGAAAGACAGAATTCAACGGTATAATGCCAGCCAGGAAAAGTATAAACTGTATCTTACGACCCTGAGGGGTCACATCGCCGAATATTGCTCACGACATTCATCCGAAAAACCTGTGCTTGAAGGGGAGCTAAGGGATAATACCAACGCTTTCGTCCTGCCGGATGTCCTGTCAACAAGACGCTATCTGAAACGTGAAAACCAGGAATTGGAGGACCGGCTTATCGGGCAAATCGAGCCATTGCTTGCGGCCGCAGACCTGGGTGATCTGTACCCTCATCACTATTTGCGTGAAACCTGGAAACTTCTTCTTCAACAACATGCACACGATTCTATTTGCGGCTGTAGTATTGATGAGGTTCACCGGGAGATGATGGTGCGGTTTCGACGCATCCGTGATCGTCTGGACGGGTTACAAACCCTGGTATCTGAATATTTGGGGCTGACGACTCCGTACCTCAACCGAACAGGTAACCCTTCGCCGTTTGCCGATGACAGATACATCACAGCCTTCAACCCGTCCCCTGTAGCAAACCACGGATGGCATCCACTTGACATTTTTCTTGAGGGCAGAGAAGCATCGGCCTTGGAAGTGAAGGATGAAACCGGTACAAAGTATGATACAGTTCTGTGCTGTAGCAAACAACATCGTGCATTTTCTTCACCGGTTGATGACTTTCCCGAACATGTTTCCGGCCACCTCTACGAATTGTATGTCCGAAGCCATATTAAAGGCTGGGAAAGTAAATGTCTGACGGTGGAGAAATCCGGTGGGCGACCGCCAGATGAGTTGACCGGAACTCCTGCAGCAAATATCCAGAACCGGTACTATACTCTCTCTGTTTCAGACACCGGCATTCAAATTGAAGACCGGGAAACCGGACAGATGATCCAATCCGCTATCTCGATCATCTCGGAGGGTGACGCCGGCGACACTTATAATTTTTCCCCGCCCGGTGCTCCTTGGACTGCAAAGGCGCAAATTGTCGACTGCAAGACAAACTGCATGGGCGAACATGGATCTGAACTGGACGTTGGCCTCAGAATTGTTCAGCCTGCATCACTGGATGCAGACAGACAAGGCGCCTCTGAAAATAAAGTTGTTTCTCACGGGAGGCTCAAATTACGTCTTCTGACCGACGAATCGTTTATGCGGGCTCGGCTCAACTGGACCAATAATGCCAGGGATCATCGATTAAGGATGGTGATGCCGCTTGTTGACAAGGTGAGTTCAAGTCGTAGCGATTCAGCATTTTCACTCATTGATCGTCCGGTTGTTTATAGCGAAGGGCGACAGGAAATATCCAGGGCAGAGACACGTGTGAGCGTAAATCCCTCCTACTCTTACATCCGTGCCGGCCATGTCAAGCTCGCCCATCGGGCTGTTCAGGAATACGAAATTCTGGATAACGGGGCCTCGGATTCCATCGCTTTTACTTTGATCCGTTCTGTCGGTTGGCTGTCCCGGCGAGACCTTGTGACCAGAGGTGTCGGAGCCGGACCGGATTTCGAGACGCCGGAAGCCCAATGTCCCGGAGAAGACAATTTTGAATTCCTGATCTCAATGAGCTCCAATATTGAGCACGGGGTGACATTCAAACAGGCGACAAGGTTTCGGCGTCCCGCTCTGTTCCTGAATGGCCACGGGCGGATCACGGACAAAGAAATTCGACTCGGCGTAGGAGACCTGACCGTGTCTTCCTGCCGACAGGTGGGCCCGGAAATTGAAATTAGACTGTTTAACCCGGAACCGGAGTCCCAAAGTATCGACTTGGGCAGTGTGGATGCCAGATATGTAATGATGTCAGGCGATGAGTGCGCACATCAAACATCAAATACTGTGAGGCCGGGTGAAATCATCACACTAAGGATCAAAAGATGACCGCGCATCACAAAGCTCACTTGATCCCGAATGATAATCCCGGACCAAAACCTGCTTTGCCTGCATACATTCGTCCGGATTTTCCACCGGTGTCCCAATGACTTCGATCTCTCTTGAGTGTGTGAGAAAGGAGTACGGCTCCGAATGCGCTGTGCATGAAACAAATCTCGAAATATCCAGCGGGGAATTTGTCGTATTTGTTGGCCCTTCGGGGTGCGGCAAGTCAACCTTGCTACGAATGATTTCCGGACTTGAAAGCGTTACAGGAGGTCGAATCCTTTTCGGAGACACAGATGTAACAAACCTTGCCGCGAGTCGGCGGGAAGTCGCCATGGTTTTTCAGGCATATGCGCTCTACCCCCATATGACTGCGCGACAGAATTTGAGCTTCGGGTTGAAAATGACGGGACACGATACCCGGGAAATCGAGCGCCGGGTAAACCGGGCCGTCAAGATGCTGAGACTTGAAAATTATCTATCACGAAAACCGTCGCAACTCTCGGGGGGACAGTGCCAACGCGTCGCAATTGGCAGGGCGCTTGTTCAACAGCCGAAGGTCTTCCTGTTTGACGAGCCCTTGTCAAACCTGGATGCTGAACTCAGAGGTTCAATGCGGATCGAAATTGCGAATCTGCACCGCGAGCTCAATAGCACGATGATCTATGTGACTCATGATCAGGTGGAGGCAATGACACTGGCGGACCGTATTGCGGTTCTTGGCAAGGGACGTATCGAACAGGTGGGAACGCCTCACGACATCTATCATCAACCGGAGAATATTTTTGTTGCTGAATTTATGGGCGTCCCAAAGATCAACATTCTAAGTGGAATCGTGACCGGGAACAACGGCTTATGCTTGAGGTTGAACTCGGGCCTCAAGATTCCGTTGGGCGGATCGCAGTTGTCGCTCAGTGTCGGGGATGAGCTGTCTGTGGGAATTCGACCCGAAGACGTTTCTGTTGGTCCGGATTGCAGTATGAAAATGCATGTAAACTACGTCGAACAGATAGGTGCGAGTGCACACTGCTTCGGCAAGACAGGCGATCAGGATTTTCGAATCGCGCTGCATGAACACATGGAGAGTTCCGTGGGTGACCAGATAGGTATTTTGTTGAATCCCGAAAAAATGCACTTTTTTGACGCCTCCGGCGAGCGCTTATACAGGTGAAAATTTCTGCACCCAAAACGATTGTAGATCCGGGGTAGACTGCATGCATAAGAAGGTACTTGTGCTTCCAGTCGATGCGAGGCCGGTTGTTTGTTCACAATTAAAATATCTTGGCGCACTGGCCGGTTGGGATGTCATCCTTCCGCCTGTTAAGTTCCTTGGCTTCATTCGTGAAATTGCCGATCGCGATGCACTCAGGGAATGGGTGCTCGGGAATGCGCCAAACGTGGACGGCTTCGTACTTTCCCTGGACACCCTTATGTACGGGGGTCTTATTGCAAGCCGGATATCAGGTGAAGATATGCAGTCACTATCAGATCGCCTTGCCTGCTCGCGCGAGATAAAGTCCGAATTTCCAAAAAAGCCCATCTACGGCTCTCTTACCACAATGCGCATCTCAAACAGTAATATCAACGAAGAGGAAAAAGAATATTGGGATAAGTACGGCGAACGGATTTGGGAATGGTCTTTTTACGCCGATAAATACAAGGTTCATGGTGACGAATTGGACAATCGACGTTCCAGAGACGCCCAAAACAAAATTCCAGAAACAATCCGGACGGATTATTTGCAGACAAGATATCGCAACTTTGAAATTGCGAAGACCATTATCAATGGCGTTGTTGACGGGATATTTGATCGCCTCATACTGCCCCAGGATGACAATGCGCAATATGGGTTCAACATTAGTGAAACGCGCCGATTAAAAGCCCTGATTAAGAAGCATGGGCTTGCCGAAAAAATTCTGGTCTATTCCGGGGCAGATGAAGTTGCGTGGACGCTGCTGTCGCACCTGATTTCAAAACTGGAAGACCGTGCATCCAGGAAAGTTTATCTGAGTTGGCATTTTCCCGAAGATGCCAAATCCCTCGTCCCGCGTTATGAGAATCAACCCATCGGAGTTGCGGCCCGGAATCAACTTCTGGCTGCCGGTGCACAAGTCGCCCAATCAGTTGACCAGGCTGATGTCATTCTCGCCATTCATACAGCTCGACAAAGGCAGGGTGACTGGGCGCTTCAAATCCCGCTCCAATCCCGTTATCAACTACGGAAAGAGTGGATAACCGGACTTCGGCGCCGGGAAAGCGAAGGCACCCCCATTGCCTTTGCGGACCTTGCTTATGCGAACGGGGGTGACCCGAAATTTTTCGACCTCATGCTGGACCAATTCGAACCCCGAAAAATTGCCGGGTACGGCGCCTGGAACACCGCAAGTAACAGTTTGGGAACCTTGGCAGCCCAGATTCAAATTCGGTCTGTGAGCGATTTTCAAATACCGCAGCTCCAGTTACTGGCGTTTCGTTTATTGGACGACGCATTCTATCAGGCAAAATACCGGCAAGTGATCCGGGATAAAATCGGTTTGTCTCCACCGCGTGAAACCGACAGAATCGAGCTGGAGCAGGCGGCTCAACAGTGGCTCACCGGGAAGTCTTTAAGCTTCATTCGATTAAGGGAAGTTGTTTTTCCTTGGGCGCGAACATTCGAAGCCGGATTCAGCAGCGATATCAGTTTTCCATAGTGCCGACCGCCGCATGTGAGCGTAAATCTCTTGAGATATCTAACGATAAGTGTCACAGCTTGGGAAAGGTTCTGACATTATACGCAACGCAGAAACGGCTGAGCAGTCAGGCATATCTCATGCCGGGGCCGCAGTTTGGCCGGAACGCTGTCCGCTGGAAATCGTTTCTGGAGGGAGGCTCAAAAAATTAAATTTTTGCAGAAGTGTTGACTTTTCCGTAAAGGTTGAATACGTCCATGTTCCGATCATAAAGGGTGAGATGCTACTGATGGCAGAAGACGTGGTGAGCGATGAGGAAAAATTCTTGGAAATGGCCCACATACTTTGGTATCATGATGAGGGTCAGTATTTAACGGACAGCAAAGATCAAGAGAGCAGTTGGGAGAAAAGCTATGTCGAGTATGTCGGGCTTGCAACATCTATTGGAGATCATTTGGCAAGCCGGGGTTTGAGTCTTGATTGCCAGGACAAAACTAAATTCCTAGTGTCCTGACATGAAAACGTGTTCATAAAGAATAGAGATCTGAATTTAGTCAGAAACCACTTTGACGCTACCCATTACCTTGGGCAACTGGATTTTGAAGTCGGTAGGGGTTTTGACGCGGCGATGCATTACTGCCAGAAAGGATGGCTGCGGCGTCTTGACCCGTCCGGGTGGTTTTCGACAGATTACTACCTTCTAAGCAATCCCCGCATTTATCCCAGCCAGACGAACCCCTTTCTCCATTATCTGAGGGTTGGACGTAAAAAGGGGTTAAGAACCATGTTTGTTGAGGATCCATATGTTTTGGGGGTCGCCGAGGAGATAAAAGAGGGTTTTGATCCCGATTTTTATGTTGAAAAGTACGGACATGCGATCACGATCAAAGATGACCCCACCTTGGATTACGCCGCTTTCGGTTACATGCGCGGATGGTGGCCGCGTGCGGACTTTTGCCCGACCTTCTATATTTTTAATAATGAAGACTTAATGGTTGATGGTCTGTTTCCCTTTCTTCATTACGTGCAAAACGGCAAGACTGAAGGTCGGGCTCCCAGCACGGAATGGACCGATAAGTCTACGTCAAAATACGGATTAATTGAACCCTATTTTGACACGCTATATTATGTGAACCAGATATCCGAATCATATCACGGTTTATATGTGGACTGGATAGATCACTACCTGCTCTATGGTTGGAAACAAAAAGTGAACGCCTGTCGGCTTTTTGACAGCCACAAATACCTCTTTATGAACCTAGATATATGGAAAGGGGAGATTGAGCCACTTTCTCACTATTTGGAGTTCGGTATGGCAGAAGGCCGCACAAGATACAAGGTCGGTCTGTAAATGCAGCATTTTGAAAGGGGCTGCTACGGGCTTTCCCTGACCCCATTTTTGGAGTTTGACGCTGTCGCGTATGCTAAAGGCGCTAATCTCGGCGTCGTTTTGAATTCCCGCAATGTTTGGCAACATTATTGTGATAAAGGGTGGCAGAAACAATTGCGTCCCAATCACTGGTTTGACCCGAAGTGGTATGCAAAAAAGTATAATATCGGGGCCGACCAGAATCCGTTTTTCCATTTTTGTTATTTGGGGTGTCGCTACGGTGCTTCACCCAACCCGGACGCCTATTCAGAAACACAAGAAAGAATTACGGCTGTTTTTAAAGGTTTTCAGAGGACTTTCGTCTACGACAAGGGGGCGAGGTATGCCTTCAATCTGAGCGATTATAAAAAAAAATATTTAGCTTTGGTGGATTTTGCTCTTCTACCGGAAGAGCACTTCGTCAATGTCGGGGGGATTGAACGCTTCCGTTCGATCACATCCCGTAAAGTGGCGGGGATAGGGTTAAATACTTTTCTGTCCAGTGAAGTTTCCGGTTCATTTAGTTTTCTGGACGAGGCTCAAAGCCTCTACTTCAATCCTGATTTTTATGCGGATTATTATTCCATACCCTCATCCGAAGCGTGGGATGATTTCAAATCGGCAGGGTATGGATTTTCAAGATATCCCAATCTGGCGACTGCGGGTTTCGAATATTTGATTATCAGGCGGTATTCGCCTCATAGAAAGTCGAAGTTTTATACAAAATCCGATTTAAAACAGGTGCTCAAGCATGAAATCGTCAAGCAGTCTGACGAAATCACAGGCTCTTCGGGCGAGATTGAGCGAGCCTATAAATCCCTGTTTAACGATTATTTTTCTCACAGAGCCTTTATTCACCGCAAAAGAATCATGGGGATCTATGAGACTGCCGATCAATTAAATGATGCTGTATTGCAACTGAAGGATTTAGGGATCCTGGATGAAGCCTACTATCGCTCTTTTTTCAAAGGTGAAAAGCTTGAAAACCCCCATGAACATTATTTACTCTACGGACAGAACCTCGGCATTCCACCAAATACTCAATTTGATTTCAGGTTCTATATTGAGACTTACCCGGATCTGATAGACAACGTCCGCGAACCGGCGTTGCACTTCGAAAATTTTGGCCGGGACGAAGGCCGCCTCTCGCTCGGCCTTGGGGATATTGAGGTACTTGATGGGCAGATAAAATATGTCAAATCAAAGAAAACCGTCATATTAGTCACCCATGAGTCGAGCCGCACGGGTGCTCCTGTTGTGGCGGTGAATTTGGCGAAGTTTTTGTCCAACACCTGCAACGTGGTCATTTGGACAGGAAAATCAGGTATCCTTGATGATGCTTTTCGTGAGGTTTCTGTAAGGTATCTTGTTGGCTGGTCCGATGTCGACACTTTCCGGGAAGCCCTCAAAAGCCTGAAGGATGAATTCAATGCTGATACTGCACTGGTAAATTCAATCGTATGTTACCCAACAATTCCGCGGTTTTTGGCCAACAAAATGAGTGTGTTATCACTGTTTCACGAATTCGCGTTTTATGTGTTACCGCACGGACATTCTTCCCGTGCGTTGATACTCTCTGATCATGCAATTTTTCCAGCGGCCATTGTTCGAGACTCTTTCCGGCAGGAACTCAGAGAGTTTCATCCTGCCTCGGATATTCCTCAAGGCATATCAACCATTCGGCCGCAGGGTTTTAACAAGTCCGGTCCCAAGCATGATGTCATGTCGCGTGATGCGTTTAACAAAATGTTCGGCGTTGACTCAGACAAAGTAAAAGTTGTTCTGGGGGCTGGGCAGATCAATACCCGCAAAGGGCTGGATCTCTTCGTTCAAACAGCCAGGAAAGTGATTGATCAGAGCGATGCATATGATTGGCGATTCATATGGGTCGGCGGAAAATTCGACGTCAAGAAAGATCCCGAGCATGCACTCTATCTTGATTACTTCCTTAGGGTACATACAATCGGGGATTTCGTGTTTTTTGTTCCCCATCAAGATTCAATGGATATTTTCTTCACATGTGCGGATGTATTTTTTCTGTCTTCGCGTCTGGACCCCTATCCCAACGTCGTTTTGGACGCGATTGAGAGTGAAACCCCCGCCTTGGTATTTAGAGATGCAACAGGATTTGGGCCCATCATTCAAGATTACGAAGGAGTCATATATGCTGTTGGTTATGGCGATGTGGAAGAAGCTGCACGGGCCCTTGTTAACATTATCGAAAATCCGAAATCCCTGGCAAAACAGAAAAGAGAAGAGCTAACCAGGCTCCTGTCTTTCGAGACTTATGTGGATGATGTCCGGGCATGCCTGAAGACATCACAATCCTCTGCAAAAAAGCGAGAGCGACTATGTGAAACACTCGAAAAAAAAAGTTACAGGGAATTACTGGACATGGCGGGAGCACTGCCGAATTATCTTTTTCGCGAATATGCCGTGTATGACAAAGAGGAATATATCATCAGGCTTTCATCTTTTCTCTCCAAGTTAGACACCACAAAAACCAAGTTTGGCGACTTACCGGATAGTAGTCATGTTTGCAATGCAAGTTTTGAGGATCGGGATCTATCCTCCTCTCATACGATCCTGTGTTTCTCCGATAGGGCCGAACTTATCCAGGATTTTCTTGAGTTATACGGTGTTCTCGGCATGAAATTTATCGTCGGAGAAAATTATAAGGACCTGAAAGGCGACAAAGCCGAAAATATTTCCGTACTTTCAGGGCCGTCATCGGATTTTGCATCATTCTTGAGCAATGATAGTCTCGACGTAAATGGCAAAAATGTCGCCATTTTGAATTTGAGTGCGTTTTCTCTGGATTTGTGTTCATCTGTGAACAATCTGATGTTGGGCCTGATAAGCGGACGATGCGAAAATTTCATGGCAGAGTACCCTGAATGTGACGGAATAATGCCCGCAGATAACCGGTTTTATGACGCCGGTTTTATGACGCCGGATGCCACAGCGCAGTGTGGGTATTTCAAGCTGGCGGAATTGAGACATGCCTTGGAGCTCGCATTGAATCGGCAAAAAACACCCAGATTTGACGTATATGAGTTTATGAAAAACTTTATTTCCAATCATTTTATTGCGGCTAATTTAAATCCCTGGTTACACTAGAATCAGGACTCATTAAATCCAGTATATACTGTCCCATCCCGATTTTGATTATGGCGCGGGCCAGACCCATGGTCCTGATCCTCAGACCCATGCGGCGTTTCTGATCGGCGAATGGATGTTCGACAAGAGCCCTGACTTTTGATCTTGCGCTATTGGCACGCTTGATATGGGTCGGCATGGGCTGCCCCTTTGGTTTTTTGCCCCCTTGGTTTTTTGCAATGGATACGGCTGACAAGCCCATGGCGAGACAGCCAGGCTTCGTTTTTGTTTGATCTGCAGGCGGTATCGGTCCAGACCCCTTTGGCCGGGATGTTATGTGAACCAAGCCCTCAAGTTGTGCCCCATCAAGCCGGTTTCGGGATATGTGTTGACGATATCGCGAAAAATCAAATATGCTTGACCATCCAGATCGGATAAAGTAACTGTAACCGACTTTCTCATCATCGAATTATCTGGTGAAAAAAGACCTGCTTCCAAGTGTGTTCGATTGGGTTATAAACGCACTATGAGACCGAATGACCGCCAAGCCCATGAACTCCGTCCCGTGAAGATGGAGTTGGGCGTATCGCGCCATGCCGAAGGATCATGTCTGATCCGGTTCGGTCATACCCATGTGCTGTGTACGGCCAGTGTTGATGAAGGATTGCCACCGTGGCTGCGTGGACAAGGGCAGGGATGGGTTACGGCGGAATATGGCATGCTGCCCCGCTCAACGCATAGCCGGACGGGGCGTGAGGCTGCCCGCGGCAAACAAGGCGGACGTACGGTGGAAATCCAGCGCCTGATCGGGCGCAGCTTGCGCACCGCCATTGATCTGGAAAAGCTGGGCGAGCGTCAGATTGTGGTGGACTGCGATGTCCTGCAGGCGGATGGTGGCACGCGCACGGCGTCCATTACCGGCGCTTGGCTCGCCCTGTATCAGGCCTGTTCCGGGTTGGTGGAAAGTGGTGTCTTGGAAACCCATCCTGTCACAGACCGTGTAGCGGCTGTGTCCTGCGGAATTGTCGACAGGGAATGCCGCCTTGATCTCGAATATATCGAAGACAGCAATGCACAGACTGATGCCAATTTCGTGCTAACGGAGACGGGTGATATCATTGAGCTCCAAGTCAGTGCCGAAGATGTACCTTTTAAAGCGGATGAAATGGCTGATCTGATGCGTCTCGCACAGAAGGGCATTGGCGAATTATGTGCAATGCAGGCAAAAGCCCTGGCTTGATTATTCTGCTGCCTTCGCCAGGATTTTCTCATCCGGTTCGTATTTGAGGATATCGGCCGGCTGACACTCCAGTTCGCGGCAGAGGGCATCCAGTGTGGAAAAGCGTATGGCGCGAGCTTTTCCGGTTTTGAGGATAGACAGATTGGCGAGCGTGATACCGACTCGATCAGAGATCTCCGTCAAAGACATACGGCGGTCGAGCAGCACGCGGTCCAGGTTGACGCGAATGGGCATTAAACAGTGAGCTCCTGATCACGCTTGAGTTCAAGGCCAATGCGGAACACCTCGGCCATCGTCGCAATGACGAATACGAGGAACCAGGAAGACAGAGTTGTATCGTTGATTGCGAAGATGCGGAAAATTTCGGCCAAAGCCACAATAATCCAAGTCTTGCGCAGGCGGGAAATGTTACCTTCGACAAACGGATTACCATTTGTCAAGGTTTTGACAATTCCGCGTACCACACTTGCGATATAGAAATAGGCCAACGCCAATACTGCTGCAAAAAACGGGGCTACTTTTTCCACCGTATTGTATCCGGATCTTTTCAGACCCTCACTGACCCGCGTCGCCATGCTCGGGTCGGGGTCAAACAACATGAAAATGCCAAAAGCGACCAAAAAGACAGCGAATAGTGCCAAAAGCCCCATGACAATGATCAGCGCCACATTCAACACACGTGCGATCACGGGAGCCGTATAGGAAAATAATTCGTTCATACATACCACGTGTTCGGAATTATCGATAAACAGTAATGAGAGGGAAAGCAAGCGACAGTTTGCCTGTAGTTTACTCTGCATTTTTGTACAACACGGGCCTATAAACTACCCATGCACAGGCTATCCAAACTTGTCATTGCGTCCCATAACAAAGGCAAAGTGCGCGAGATTGGAGAGCTTTTGAGTCCTCTGGGTGTAGAGACCAGAAGCGTGGCTGAGTTGGGTTTGCCCAAACCGGACGAGACTGAAACGATCTTTTCGGGGAATGCGCGGATCAAGGCTCTGGCAGCAGCCAAAGCAACTGGATGGCCTGCTTTGTCCGATGATAGCGGTCTGGCGGTGGATGCGCTTGATGGTGCGCCGGGTGTTTGTGCTGCGGATTGGGCGGAAATTCCAAAAAGCGAAGGTGGAGGTCGGGATTTCAACATGGCTATGTGGCATGTAAATCGATTGATGGGCGAAAGCCCGGGTCCGGACACGGCCCGGTTTATCTGTGCGCTGTGCCTCGCTTGGCCGGATGGTGCTACCAAAGTCTATGAGGGCAGAGTCGAGGGTCATATTGTCTGGCCACCGCGCGGAGACAAGGGCTTTGGCTATGATCCGATCTTTTGCGCGCTCGGGGATGATAAAACTTTTGCAGAAATTGATCCGAAGGAGAAACACGCAAAAAGCCACCGTGCCGACGCCTTTGTTAAATTTCTGAATGACCAGTTTCCGAATGTATAGCGACAAAGATCTCGCCATCTATGTCCACTGGCCTTATTGTTCCCGTATTTGTCCCTACTGTGACTTCAATGTCTACAAAGGCCGCCGTAATGAAAGCCTCGTCAAGGCGGTGTGCGATGATCTGTCCGGCTGGCGGAGCTGGATCGGGCCGAGACAGGTAAGGTCTATTCATTTCGGCGGGGGTACACCGTCGCTTCTATATGCTGACGACCTGAACCGGGTCATTAACCGCATCACATCTTTGTGGTCAACGGCTTCCAAGTGTGAAATCGCCCTTGAAGCCAATCCGAATGATGCGGACAGGTGGAGAGCCTACCAATCTACAGGTTTAAACCGCTTTTCTCTTGGCATACAAACCTTCAATAACGAGGGTCTGAAATTTTTGGGACGTGATCACGATGGTAAAACAGCCAGATCGTCACTTGCCATGGTTATGGATATTTTCCCGTCCGTGTCTATCGACCTGATTTTTGGGTGGTGCGGGCAAACTGCGGACATATTGCGGAATGATCTGTGTACGGCTATGGAATATTTACCTCACCACATTTCGACGTATCAATTGACGATTGAGCCGGGCACTGCTTTCGGACGGGCACTTGAGCGCGGGAGTCTGCACGCACTTGACCCGGACATGTCCGCCGATTTCTATGACCATGTGGTCGCTCATCTAACGCATGCCGGGTACGACCATTATGAGGTTTCAAACTTCGCAAGACCTGATCACAAATCGCGGCATAACATGGCCTGCTGGACAGGCATGGATTATGTTGGAGTTGGACCCGGAGCTCACGGCCGAATCACCAGGGACGGCCACCGCTACACGACAGTCGCTGAATTAAGACCCGGGGGCTATATTACACGAGTCGGACAAACCGGATTCGGCATATATGAGAAAAGACGTTTAAGCCGAACGGAACAAGCATCAGAATATCTTCTGATGGGCCTTCGCATATCTGACGGTATATCAGTTGAGAGGTTTGAACGACTTGGAGGACACTTAAACCCGGACATCCTCAAGGAACTTGCCGAAGGTAACTTTATCGAAATCTCGGGTGACAAACTATCCGCAACGACCGGGGGTCGCCGCGTGCTTGATAAAATTATAGAAAAACTCCTGATCGACTAGGACGGGCCGCCAGCGGATTTCGGAGCCGGATCAATGATGACAAACTTTCCGTTTCGTATCTGGTAGACCGCCAGTCCACGTCTCGCGGTTCCGTCGCGATCAAACTGAATAAAACCGTCCACCCCGAAAAAACCCTGCGGATCCTGGGCACGGGCATGACGATCAGACCGGGGCTCGGACGCAATAGAGGCTCCAATATTTACCGCGTCATAGGCCAGCGATGCAAGCGATCCGACTTCCCGCCCAAAACGCGAATCATATCTTGCCCTGAAAAGATCGCGAGCCTCAGCATCAGGTCCGGCAAAAATCCCGCCATTTAGTGCCGGTTCGCGCCCGGTATCCTCCCGGTACCACCGGCTCGTGCCGAGGAACTGCACATCTGCCGGATCAATATCATAGAACGGCAATAACGGTGCGAGCGAGCGTAGCTCTGTCCCGCCCTCGGGCAGCAGAATAGCTTCATAGGCGGCCCGTGCTGTGGGTTCCGCATCGCGCACATGACGTTTATAGGCGTCAGCGATGGCCTGCGCTGGCGTCTGCATTACGGAGATATCGCTTCCGTCATAAGATTCACGATGCGTCACTTGTCCACCGACCCGTTGAACAGACCGATTATATGCTTCTTCCACGCGTTGCCCATATGTGTCTTCCGGTCCTAAAAAAGCAAAATTGCGCACGCCGGTTCGAGCCGCAAACTCTACTATGCGCTCGACTTCGGCTTCTGGCGGGAAAGACAATAGGTAAGTACCGTTTCCGGCGACAGTCTGGTCGGTGGAAAAAGCGATGACCGGCGTGCCGTCGTCGCGGGCTTCGCGGCTGGCTCCGATAGCAGACCGGGCGAGAACGGGTCCAAGAATCACATCAGCGCCAAGCGTTAGTGCCGCACGTGTGGCCCTGGCAGCGCCGGTTTCTGTTCCGCCTGTATCCAGTGCAATTAGCAGAACGTCCGCCTCGTCGCGGTCGAACACGGCCATTTCGGCGGCATCCAGCATAGAATCGGCTTCCTCACGCCATCTTTCTGACGAAAACGGTAACAGGAGCGCCAGACGTTTTATGTCCCGCCCGGTCATATGGGGTGGGGTCAGCCCGTTACGGCGCAACTCCGATTTGTCTGTTTCTGTTCTGTTCTGTTCCCGGATATCAGGAGTCGGCCCGGCGCGTTGCTGTGGTTGCATGGTTTGCGGCACGGGCCGCCCCACCGCCGGGTCTCGTATCGGCTCTTGTGGCGTCGGCGTTGTGGTGCAGGCTGTAAAAAATGCAGCTATCCCCATGACGGAGAGCGCTTTTATGGTCCCGGTTAATTGTAATATGTTACAGAAATACGCCATAGATAGTGCATTCATAATTTTCGACACGCCATGCCCAGCTCTGTTCCTACAAGGCGAACCGCACTCGCGCAATCCCCTGATGAGGCGAAATTGCAGACGGGTCTCTATATCGTAGCGACGCCAATTGGCAATCTGCGTGACATAACTCTGCGGGCGTTGGATGTGTTGGCCGGGGCGGATACCATCCTGGCCGAAGATACGCGGCATACAGGCAAACTCCTTGGGGCTTATGATATGAAGGTGCGCCTGATCTCATATCATGACCATAATGCGGCGGGTCGCATTCCCGAAGCTCTGGACTGGCTGGAGGAGGGCAAAATTATCGCCCTGGTTAGCGATGCCGGGACGCCGCTCATCTCCGATCCCGGTTTCAAGCTCGTCCGGGCAGTGCGTAAGGCAGGGTTTGGGGTCTTTCCCGTACCCGGCGCCTCGAGCCTTCTGGCTGCACTCATGGGAGCGGGGCTGGCAACGGACAAATTTACATTTTGCGGGTTTCTACCCCTCAAAACTGCGGCGCGACAAACGGCATTAAGGGATTTGCAAACCGCAACAGGTA
Source organism: Hyphomonadaceae bacterium (assembly GCA_014324115.1). Classification (GTDB taxonomy): domain Bacteria; phylum Pseudomonadota; class Alphaproteobacteria; order Caulobacterales; family Maricaulaceae; genus JACOMS01. The sequence goes on along the minus strand of JACOMS010000003.1, from coordinate 13,099 downwards.
CATTGATTTTTTTCGAAACAGGCCCGCGCATGGCGACGACGCTGGCCGCTATTGAGACTATGCTTGGTCGGCGCAGCATCGTCATCGCTCGCGAGCTGACCAAAATCCATGAAGAGTTTCTACATGGATCTCCCGGTGATCTCATGGAGAGGATACACGCCAATCCTTTACGCGGAGAGATGGTGTTGCTCGTAGCACCCGCTGACACACCCGCGACATGGTCGGATGCGCAAATTGATGCGGCGCTAGGGGAGCACCTCCCCGACATGGGCTCAAAGCGTGCCAGTAGCCATGTGGCTGAACGATCCGGTTGGAAAAAACGCGACGTTTATGTGCGCGCCCAAAATCTGAAATGAACCGACAAAAACATGAAAAAGCCGGCCGCCGTGCTGAAATTCTGGCTTCCTGGTTTTTGCGGCTCAGGGGCTATCGGATACTCTCCCGTCGCATCAAAACCGGAGTGGGCGAGATCGACATTGCTGCCTCCAAGGGCAACACGCTGGTTGTTGTCGAGGTCAAACATCGCCCGGATCGGCAAAGCGCCGAAGACAGTCTGAAAACCGGCACTTGGAGGCGGATACACGATGCCGCGCAGATTTTCCAGACCAGATCCCCCGCTTTGAGAAATATGGCTGTGCGTTATGACGCGATTTTTGTGACAGGTCGCTGGGGACTCATACATCGCCCGGACATATGGCGTCCGGATTAAACTCCCGCAATAAAAGATTGTTGCGAATTTATCCGGATTCGCCGGGATTTCGGGTTTTCGCCGTTTTCGGGCCCGGCGCGCGGGTGTCTGGTACTGACGCGTGCACTTTCCGCTCTGACATTTGCGGTATCAGACAATTCTGGACAGAATCCCCCTCACTCAGCCACCAGATCAATGCGGTTGGCCGCCTTGAGCAGGTGCGGCAGATGGGGCGCTTCGCCCTCGTTCAAGGGCCGGGCGGCGGGCACAGGCACCGCACAGGCACCGCCATCACTGCGCCAAAAGCCCTTGTAGCCGAAAGTACGCCTCGCGGCCGGACTGAAGTCGGTACCCATCAGGGTCCACAGTTATCCTTTCAATCCGGACGATGCAGCTGCGCTCCCGATCACGGCGGCATCCACCACCGCCACCGGCGCATGCTCCACTTTCAGCCCATGCGCGCACAACTGGCGGTTGACCTCACCCGGAACCGCCTTAAACAACCCCGACCGCACCGGCGCACCACGGAAACGGCAGGGGGAACGGTGCAATCCGTGCGTGCACCAACACACAAAAGCGATACGATGCAGATGAAGTGCCCTTGCAATCTCAAAAATCTCCGCTATACACCTCCAGCCGTTTCAGACGGGGCATGCCGTACGCTTGGGCCAACACGGCACGCTCTGCCGCTCATAAAGGTAGCTCGGACCAGTTGACTGTTGACACGGGACTCAATCCAAGGAGACCAATATGCCCAAAATGAAAACCAAGTCAGGCGCAAAAAAACGCTTCAAATTGACGGCTTCCGGCAAAGTCAAAACCGGTCAGGCAGGAAAGCGTCATGGCATGATCAAGCGAACCAGTAAACAGATACGCAATCTGCGTGGTATGACAGTCCTCAAGGATTGCGATGCCAAGGTTGTCAAAAAAAAGTTTTTGCCGAACGGCTAACAATCAGATTTGGAGTAAATTATGCCACGCGTCACCCGGGGTGTGACAAAGCGCGCCCGTCATAAAAAAGTCATTGGACAAGCCAGAGGTTTTCGCGGCCGCCGCAAAAACACTTTCCGCATCGCCAACCAGGCGGTCGAAAAGTCGGGTCAATATGCCTATATTGGTCGCAAGCTGAAAAAGCGTCAATTTCGTGCGTTGTGGATCCAGCGCATCAATGCGGGCACCCGCCTGCATGGTTTGAACTATGCCCGTTTCATGGATGGTCTGAAAAAAGCCGGTGTCAAAATCGACCGGAAAGTCCTCGCTGATATGGCCGGAAGCGAGCCGGAAGCGTTTGCCACCCTGGTTGAAGCTGCGAAGAAGCACCACAGTAATCCGCATACGGTTACGGCTTAAATCGCATTAAAGAACTAAATAGGTTTACACAATGCCACTACTACGCATAAGTCAGAAGCGTGGGTTAGAAGGTAATTGATATGGGACAACTATCAAAAGGCGGGGTGGGACATTTAGTCGGAGGTATTAGATGAATTCAGAACAAAAAACAGCATTGGAAGAGAGTAAAATAGAGATGTTTACTGCTATCGGAGTTTTGTGTAGAATACGTGGCCGTGGTGGGTATGCTTGGTTTCGCTGGTAGTGTTATCGCCCTTCCCGTGCTGGCATATTAATTTAATGGAGCGGTTTTGTCAAAGACCGTTGGGGCTGTGCGTATTTCTGCGTCTGTCTCCTGTGTTTTTGATGTTGCGAAGCGCCAGTGCCCGTAGGCAACGGTTCCGTTTTTGGGTCCGTCCTTTCCGGGTTAACAGTCTTCATGCCGCAACTCCCCAATAATTAAATGAAAGTATTTTCGGTCCCGGGATGTACATGCTATCCATCTTGCAGATGGTCAGACCAGCCTCATGAATAAGCGCGGGAATATCTCGCCCGAGGTGGCAACCGCCCACGAGATGTTTCCAGACCGGATCAATCCGGGTCTGCCATTTGGCGACGCTTTTGTCCGGTGCCCTGCCATGCTCGCAGAATAATATCCGTCCGCCGGATTTGAGCACACGGCGCATTTCGCACAAGGTTTTGACCGGCTCTGGAATGGTGCACAGTGAATACGTGACAACGACCGTATCCGCCACGTCGTTTTCCAAAGGTAGGGATTCGCCGGACAGGCCGATTTGCTCAACAGGAATGGGGGAGCTACGCCGCCTCTCCTCGCCCTGCTTCCATATATACGGGTCGGGTTCAACGCCAATAACTTCGCTGACTGTATTCACGTCATAAAAGGGAAGATTGGCGCAGCTCCCCATGCCGATTTCTACGACGCGGCCCTGCGCCTGTGGAATGACTTTCTCCCGCTGTTTGCGGATCGGCTTCGTCCGGCACGCCATATCAAGGCAGCGCGGCAGGATATGGCGGGAATAGAAAGACATCAAAGGTATCCAAACATAAAAATACCAAAGTCTGACGCGACACAGCCCCATGGTCACTGGCCATTCTCGTTTTAACTCCGCAACTCGCCTCCGGCTTTCCTGACCCGCATGATAATTTTTTTCGTGAGCGCATCAATGTCCTTTTCGGTCAGGGTTGCATCTTTTGGAGTCAAGGCCACGTCAATGGCGAGGGATTTGTAACCGTCTTTTATGCCCCACCCCTCGTAGACGTCGAAAAGGGTCACATCGGAAATGAGCTGTTTATCCGCACTTTTAGCGGCTTTTATGATATCGCCTGCCGGTTTGGACTTCTTGACGACAAATGCGAAATCCTTGTGCACAGGCATGAAGTCGGACAGTTCCAGGACACCTTTGGCCTTTGATGCTCTTTTCCTGTCGGATGTGGGCAGGTTTTCCGGCCAGATTTCAAAAGCGACGACACGACCATCAATGCCCAACGCTTTGAGTGCGTGGGGATGGAGTTCTCCGAAATCGGCCAGTATATTTTCAGGACCCATCTGTAGTCGCCCGGATCGTCCCGGGTGCCAGTAATCGCCTGTGGGTTTGGTGGTTTGAAAATTATCCACATTTGCCCCCATGACAGACAGCGCTGCAAGTGCGTCTGCCTTTGTGGTCAGGGCATCGGGCAGAATATTTCCGGCCCAGTCACGGATTGTTTCAACGCGCCTGATACCCGCCAACGCAAGAGCCTGGTCATCCGGTTCCGTGCCGTGATAAACCGGACCGAGCTCAAACAGAGTAGAGCCCGGATAGCCACGATCTGCATTGCGCTGCCCGGCCAATAGCAGATGTATCAACGCAGACGGGCGCATACAATCCAGATCAGATGAAATGGGATTATCCAGCCGCATGTTTTCCGCCCCACCGTCGAAGACTTTGGCGTGGTCCTGTAAAACAAATGACCAAGTGATCGCTTCGGACAGACCGCGCCCGGCCAAAACCCGGCGCGCGAGACGAGTGCGGTTCTGGATCAGCGTGGCTGTAGGTTTTAGGCACCCGGAGGCAGCTGGTAAACTGACAGCCTCAAGGTTATGATAACCCGCGATGCGCACGATCTCTTCAATCAGGTCAACTCCTTCGGTAACGTCGCGCCGCCACGACGGTACGTCGATGGTCCAGGTATGGCCCGCTGTGACCCTAAAACCAAGATCAGTCAAAATTTTCTCGACCTGATATCCGGGCAGGGACAGCCCTGTCAGGCGGTTAATCAGCATGGGATCAAAATCCAGGGATGGTGGCGGGGCCGGTATGTCACCCGCTACAACCACATGACTTGCGGCACCTCCGCAAATATCCAGTACCGCACGCGTTGCGAGTTCTATTCCCTCCGGCAGGAACCCCGTATCCACACCGCGCTCAAACCGGTATTTGGCATCTGAATTAACGCCGAGCCGTACTGCGCTTCGGCGGATGGTTTTCGGGTCAAAATAGGCGCATTCAATCAAAATTTCGGTTGTGTTTTCATCACAGCTGGTTGTTCTGCCACCCACAATACCGCCGAGACCGAGAATACCGCTCTCATCACAAATGACGCAATCCTGCTCTGTGGCCGTGTAGTTTTTATTGTCGAGCGCATCAAAGGTCTCGTTTTGACCATAGCGCACAATAATATCGCCCCGGAGTTTGGCCCGGTCATAAAAATGCAGGGGCCGCGCGCGGTCAAAGGTAATGAAATTGGCGATATCGACCAGTGCCGAAATGGGCCGCAGACCGATAGCTTTCAGCCTGGTCTGTAGCCAGTCCGGTGAAGGGCCGTTTTTCACGCCCTTGATGACGCGCCCGACAAAGGCGGGACAAGCGTCGTCTGCTTTGATACGCACGGTTTGCGGATTTTCGAATGTGCTCTGGACAGGTTGGATTGCGGGGGTTTTCAATGTGCCCAATCCCGCAGCGGCCAAGTCACGGGCAATAGAGTTCACCCCGAGCCAATCAGGGCGATTGGGGGTGACTTCGAAATCGATCACTGGATCGTTTGCACCCACAGCCTCCGGGACGGGCTGACCTACTGCGTGTTGAGATGGGTCCAGTTCGAGAACGCTATCATGGCCATCACCGAGTTCCAGCTCTTTGGCCGAGCACATCATGCCATAACTTTCAATACCGCGTATCTTGCGGGGGGTCTTGTCGAGGCTGAATTTCGACCCGGGTATGTAAGTCCCGGGCGGTGCATAGGCGACGGCGATCCCCGCCCGCGCATTCGGCGCACCGCACACGATTTGTTTTGTGCCTTCGGAGGTTTCCACTGTGCAGACGGACAGTTTGTCAGCATCCGGATGCTTTTCCGTATGGACGACGTGAGCAACCGTGAAATCAGCCAGTTTCATGACCGGATCTTCGACGTCTTCTACTTCAAGCCCGGCCAGCGTCATCGCTTCGACGACCTGGTCAGTCGTGGCCCTTGTCTCCAGATGATCCTTCAGCCATGAGAGTGAAAATTTCACGAAAGTACCTCTATAAAATCAACGAAATCTTTACACTGGTGAATACTTGCGGCATAATGTTCGTTTCATGTGCTATGAGCCACTAACTCAACCCGGTCGCCAAATTCGCCTGCAACAACGGGCTGAACCCGTAATGCGCGAGCCATCGTGTGTCAGCGGCGAACATATCACGCAGATCCGGTATGCCGTATTTGAGCATGGCTAATCTGTCGACCCCCATACCGAAGGCGAAACCCTGGTGTTCGTCCGGGTTGAGGTTACAGGCGCGGAGCACATCGGGATGCACCATGCCGCAGCCGAGGATTTCCATCCATTTGTCGCCTTGGCCTATGCGAATTTCGGAGCCGACTCGCTCATAGCGTACATCCATTTCCGCCGACGGTTCGGTGAAGGGAAAGTGATGCGGGCGGAAACGTACATCGACATCGTTTTCAAAAAAGGCCGAAACAAAATTTATCAGACAGCCCTTGAGGTGTCCCATGTGGATGTCCCCGTCAATCGCCAACCCTTCGACCTGATGAAACATGGGCGTGTGGGTCTGATCACTGTCGCAGCGATAGGTGCGACCCGGCGCTATGATGCGGATAGGCGGTTTTCGATTGATCATTGTACGGATCTGCACGGGTGATGTGTGTGTACGCAGAACCTTCTGTTCGCTTGTATGTTTCCCGGTTTGTCTCTTCACGTCTTTCCCGCTTTCTGTTTCGTCAGGTACCATAAAAAACGTATCGTGCATGTCCCGGGCGGGGTGATCCGGTGGAAAGTTCAGTGCTGTGAAATTATGAAAATCATCCTCAATATCCGGGCCTTCGACAACAGAAAATCCCGTGTCAGAGAAAATAACGGTTATTTCTTCCATGACCTGTTGTACGGGATGGAGCGTACCCATGCCTATATTCACGGGCAGGGACATGTCGAGGGTCTCGGATGCCAGCGCCTTGTTCAATGCTTCATTTTCAAGTGCGGTTTTGCGCGTTTCTATCAGTGCGGCGATGTCATTTTTCAGCCCATTGAGCGCCGGGCCCATAACTTTTTTCTCGTCCAGGGTCATCTCACCCAATCCCCGCATCATCATGGAAATTTCACCCTTCCTGCCGAGGGCCGAGACGCGGATATCGTCAAGCCTGGACAGGCTGTCGGAGGTATCAATCAACCTGGCATATTTGGCATGGATAGCAGTTATGTCGGTCATTTTTACTACATCCTCAAGGATCGCGCCTCATGAGGTGAAAGTCGGGAAGGGTCAACCATATCAGAGCCTGTCCCGCCCCGACTCGTCATGGGACTCAACCCCATAATCGCTGAAAAAGGCCGAAGGGCTGGGGAAATCTCCCGGCGAGAACGGTAGCAAAGCAAATTTTGCCCGGATTGTCGGCTTTGCTGCCGCCGGGGCGATCCACGAATTCCACACCTCTCGCAGGATCACCTACCGCAGCGTGTTAATCGATTCTGGGGTTAAATTCCCCGTGCCGAATCATTTTGGCGCCATCACCATCGTCATAACGCGACCTTCGGTCCTGGGTTCAAACTCAATCTTGGCAATGTCGTCAAAATCTTCCTTGACACGTTTCAGCAGGTCCGCGCCGCGATTCATATGCACCATTTCGCGACCCCGAAAACGGATTGTGACCTTCACCTTGTCACCACGCCCAAAAAAACGTGTCATGTGTTTGGTCTTGGTTTCATAGTCGTGGTCATCAATATTGGGACGCATTTTTATTTCCTTGATATCCTGAGTGCGCTGACTTTTACGCTGGGCGGCTTTTTTCTTCTGCTGTTCGAAGCGCAACTTCCCGTAGTCAAGGATTTTCACGACAGGCACGTCGGAATTCGGGGCTACCTCTACCAAATCAAGGTCGACCCTCCGGGCCGCATCAAGAGCTTCATCTATAGGGACGACTCCGCGTTTTTCACCGTTTGAGTCGATGAGAAGCACTGTGTGCGCTTCAATATCTCTGTTTAGGCGGGGACCCTTGGTTTTTTTAGACGGTGGCGCGGCATGGGGTCGTATGGCTATATCGAAATCTCCTGCGGCTGCTAAAAACAACTGGGTACGTGTGGGACAAGAGGTGAAATTTCAAGGCTTTTGCGTCAAATGGACCCTCACTTTTAGGGAAGTGTGCCCATTTTACAACAAGTCCTGATATACCCTCAAGGTCGCTGCCTGGAGACTTTTTTTCGAGAACCGGCCCATGATATGCGCTCTTGCGGCGACAGGGTCATAATCCCGCCAGTCTGATATATCCAGAATGGCCACTGAAAGAGCGTCTGGGTCATCGGGCGGAACCAGCATGCCTGTTTCGCCCGGTTTGACGGTCTCAAGACTGCCGCCAAGGGCTGAGGCAATCACAGGACGGCCCATGGCCTGGGCCTCGGCCATAACCCGGCCAAAAGCCTCAGGTTGGATTGAGGTCGAGATGACAATATCAGCGCTCATCAGGGCTGCCGGCATATCCGTGCTGTGTCCGGGGAATTTGACGCGGTGATCAACGCCAAACTCGCGTGCCAGCCGCCGGAGCGTCTCGACAAATTGATTACGTCCCCGGGCATCGCCGAGACAAATCAGGGTAAAGTTTTCAGGTAATTTTTCGAGAGCTCTTATGGCTACCGTCTGCCCCTTCCAGCGCGTCAGCCGCCCGGGCAGGAGAATAATTTTTTGAACAGGGCTAACCCCCCAGGCCTGTCTTTGCCGCGCGATCATACCCCCTGTGACAGATGCAGGATGATATTGTGCCATATCCACACCGCGCGGAATGACTCTGATAATATCCGGACTTGTGCGGTGCGCTCTGATAATATGTGCTTTGGTAAATTCCGAATTGGCGATGACTATCTCTCCTTTTGTCATGATGGAATTGTAGGTTCTTTTGAGTGGGTTATTTGCCTTGTAAATTCCGTGAAACGTGGTCACAAAGGCACAGTCGGTCCTGCGGGCCGCGCGCCAAGCCGACCAAGCCGAAGAACGGGAACGGGCGTGGACAATGTTGATGCTGTGTTTTTTTATGATATCGATCAGTCGACTCGTGGCAAAGGCCATACGAAGCGGGTTTTTACTGCCCGCGGCGAATTTGTGCAGGACGGTACCATGGGTCATGAGTTCAGACTCCATCCACCCGCCCGCACTGGCGACATGTGCGACGTGCCCGGCGATATGCAGAGCTTCGGCGATTTCGATGGTCGTGCGCTCGACGCCACCGGCGTTGAGCTCCGGCACGACTTGCAACACATTCATCTGGCTACCCATAGCAACATTGCCTGTACGTCCAACATCGTGACGGATCGCGCAATCAAATTCCTGGACGCACCCGGTTTTGCAGGGAGTGAAAGCGAAAAACTGGCATACAAACAGGTCGAAGGTCAGGCGCCGACACTCATCTGGTGCGGCGGCCTGAAATCCGACATGGAGGGCAACAAGGCGCTATTCCTGCACAGCTGGGCGATCAGGACCGGACAGGCCTATATCCGTTTTGATTATTTCGGGCACGGACAGAGCACAGGCCGGTTTCGTGACGGCACGATTTCACGCTGGAGCCGGGATATTGTTCAGATTATTGACGGATGCGTCAAAGGCGATGTCATACTTGTCGGATCGTCCATGGGGGGGTGGTCATCCTTGTTGGCCGCACGGGCCAGGCCGGAACGTGTAAAAGGACTTGTATTAATCAACCCGGCGCCGGATTTTACCGAAAAACTGATATGGGCCAACTGGCCGGAAGAGGCCCGACGCGCTGTCGTGGAAGACGGCATATATTATGAACCGTCAAATTATGACGACCCCTGTGAATATAGTCGTGAATTGATAAATGACGGCCGGACCCATCAACTGCTGGATGCGTCTATTTGTTTTAACGGCCCCGTCAGAGTATTGCAGGGCCTGAGCGATACTATCGTGCCGTGGGATTATGCCTATCGCGTGGTCGATGCTTTGACTTCAACAGACGTGACGATGACCCTGATCAAGGGCGGAGATCACAGCCTGTCGCGGCCCGAAGATCTGACGCGCCTGCGAAATACAGTCACGGATATAATTGAGGGGCTATACTCATGACAACAGATAATGCCATTCCGGTTTCCATGATTATCATTGGGCTTTTATTGCCTTTACCGGGTTAAATTCCGGCACAAAAAACCGGTGAATCAAGCCTTGCTGTCCATAGAACAGACATACCGGACAGTCCGAAAAGCACTGCGCAAAAGCGGCGTGACAGAGAATGCCGGGCGGGAGGCTGTGTGGCTCATGACGCACGTAACGGGCCTTGAACGCACGGAACAAATCTGCTGCCGGGATCAAATTTTATCGAAAACCCACACCAAAGACATAAATTTTTTACTGGAGCGCCGACTCTCGGGGGAACCTCTGGACAATATACTTGGCCATGTCTGGTTTTACGGCAGACGATTTGACATCAGTAAAGATGTTTTGTCACCACGCCCTGAAACAGAGTTGCTCGTGGAACAGGCCGTGAATATCCTGAGAAAAACGGACAAACCAAGAGTGCTGGATCTGGGTGTAGGGTCGGGTGCGATCCTGGTATCCTGCCTGGCGGAATGCGACAATGCAATCGGTGTCGGAGTCGATCTTTCGCAGGCTGCACTCAACGTCGCCCGGCAGAATGCCGCAGCGCATCAGGTTGAGGCGCACATAGAGCTTCTTCAAAGCCGCTGGTTTGAAAATGTAACCGGACAGTTTGATCTCATCCTGTCAAACCCGCCCTATATTTCTGACGCGGCGATGTACTCCCTGCCCGGGGAAGTTGTTGATTATGATCCTGATCTGGCTCTGCGAGGCGAGGCGGATGGTCTCGGAGCTTACCGGGATATTATTTCGCGGATGCACGCTTATCTGACGCCTGGCGGAAAAGTTCTTTTCGAAACCGGATACGATCAGGGTCCATCCGTACGTGCGTTGCTGGAAGCCACGGGCTTTACCGATATTCGTATCAGACAGGATCTGTCCGGACACGACCGGATTGTTTATGCAGCCTGAGGGAGCGAATAATTATTCAGGGACTGTGCCAAAAAAGACTTGGCGCGAGCAAACGGCTTTGCTAGGGTTGGGAGGATGAGGTGGTTTGAACAGGAGGTACCCCTCACTTCGCCCGGGAAACAAGATGATGCGTCAGGTGTGGTATGGGACGCAGAGAATGTAGGGAATGCATGCATGAAACGTCGACGGAGCCGCGGCAGCAGCAACAGCACTGCCAACTTTTCAATGGAAAGCAACGGAGCGGACGTCAAGGTTCGCGGTTCTGCCAAACAGATTTTTGACAAATATGAGGCATTGGCCCGCGGCGCGGCGAGCGGGGGTAGTCGTGTAAGGGCGGAGAATTACCGTCAGCATGCCGAACACTACCTGCGTATGGTCAATGAAATGGAAGAAGCCAAACACATGAATCGGGACGGTTTCAATCAGGAAAACGGGAAGCGGGAACCCTATCCACCCAGATCCAATTATTCAACAAAAAACCCCCCGGACAAGGAGAGTGATGAAAAGGCGGTTCCGGCCGCACTTGAAGTCGTACAGACCGATGCGGGTGACCCCGTTATCGTCACCACGGAGTCCGACACTGCTGCCAAAGATGTACCGAAATCCACAAGCCGCCGTAAGGCACCGGTACGAAACCCCGCCGAAGTTGTTAAAGCGACCGAATGATTCATCCCTTTCGCCTTTAACAGAACCGTCAACCGCCGGATGGGGACGGCTTTGGCTGGCTTTCGGTTCGGGCGCTGTTTTGAATGTTTGAATCGCGGGATCCCGAGGCAGGCGCGCAATGTGCGGCGACGATTTTTAATGCGTATTTCTTTGACGCTCCGGCTGGGAAATGCGTTTGTCCTGTTGTAGTCGCCCGCCGATGCAGAGCACGCCGCATATTGTTATTATCGGGGCCGGGTTAATCGGTCTGTCGACCGCTGACAGCCTCAATCGGCGCGGTGTACGTCTGACGGTTCTGGACAGGAACGTCGGCCCGGCCCAGGGAAGCAGCTTCTGCAATTCCGGCATGATTCATCCCAGCCAGGCCCGGCCTTGGCATAGACCTGACATTGATGCGGAAACACTTAAAGACCTCGTCGAAACGGGTAATCTGTCCCGCCACCTGATTGAGGCGCGCATGCGGGGTTTGGGATTGTCGGATGCAGACCGGCAGACCGGCTGTGTGCAGTTGTTCGACAGCCGATATCCGGGCGAAGAGGCGCTTGAGAAATATCGCGATATCGGCGTTGAGGCAAAGGTCATAAATGGAGAGCCGTTTACATATGGGAGATATGCGCTGCTGTTTCCGAATGATTTTTCCGGTGATGCGCGGCGATACTGCTGTGCGCTGGAACATGACCTGCATTCCCGGGGCGTCGAATTTTTCTATAAACTCGAAAACATCAATATAGATAAAAACTCCCTGACCGTTTCAATGCAAAACACCGAAATAAAAGCCGATCACATCATACTGGCTGCGGGAACGGGGAGTATAAATCTGGGCCGTCAAATCGGCCTCGACATACCGGTCAAGGCCGTGCGCGGGCATACATTGAATTTTGAAAAACCGGACACCCCACTTCCCGCTCGCCCGATTATCCACGATGCGAGCCATTCGGCCCTGACAGTATTTGAAGATCAAATCCGCCTGTCAGGTACAATCGGTAAGGATGATCCGGAAGTTTTACGCGATATCTGGGAAAACATTGCGCCGGATATTGTCAGGCGGTTGGCTGAACCGATTTCCAGGTGGAGTGGTGACAGGCCGGTCTCGGAAACGGGTTGTCCTCTCATCGGCCCGACAGATATTTCCGGTATCTGGCTTAATGCAGGTCACGGCCATATGGGATGGACGCTCTGTGCGGGATCAGGTGAAAAACTGGCGGATATGATCATGCAGTAAAAAGGCATCCCCATATTGTGCTATCCTGTGCCACCGCCATGCGGAACAACCGGCCCCCGGCTATTGTAAGTTTTGCGAGGGGCTCTGTTATGGAGCTCGCGGCGTAATTCGGGATTATCAAAAATAGCGAGGCGTAGCAATGGCATCCGACTACGAGTCGATACGCAATGAAAATCAAAAAAGTACGGCAAAGCTTTCGCCCGGATCGGGCGGACTCTGTTTGAGGAACAATATGATGATCGGCCCCATTTTATCTTTGAGTTGCTGCAAAATGCCGAAGATGCGTTGCGCCACCGAGGGGCCTCCGGGAAAGGATTGGGCAAAGTTTCGTTCGAGTTAACAGACGACACGCTCATACTGTCCCATTTCGGAATCCCGTTCAGCGATGCTGACGTGCGGGGTGTCTGTGACATCGCCCATAGCACTAAAAAGGACAAACATTCGATCGGAGACTGTTGCGAAATTGCGTATGTTGGGGGTATTTTGTTGTTGTTTAATGAAGTACGATTGGCTTCAGCGATAGCATTTAACTGGGGGCTTGCATGGACTTCTTTATGGGTTCGCTTTTGGAGCGGGTTGCGTCGGACAATGTGCTGCGCAAGGTTGGGGCATTGATTGATTGGCGGTGCGTGTTCTGGCGGACAAGGCCTATTCCAGTGAGACGAACCGCGCGGTGCTTGCCCGACAGGGCTTGAA
>JACOMS010000002.1 GCA_014324115.1 Hyphomonadaceae bacterium | reverse complement strand
CACACAGGGCGTGCAAAGGGCGTGCAACCGGACCCCTGACTGAAATTACTCAAACATCAACGATACTAACTCAAAATCAATCGTTGATGGAGGTGTCCAGGTTAAAACCGGCGGCGTTTTGTCCGGAACGTTGATGAACACCGTAAGTGTGCCTATACCCTCATTCCCGGCAGCTTCCTTGATCAGCCTTGGGAAACAACCCCCCCTTGCAGGCCATGAAAAAGCAGTACAGAATAGATTTACAGCTGTCCATAAAACACCCATACTACCTCAAAATACCCATACTGCCTCACGGGATGTGACACTTACGCAGTACAAACCGAACGGGGAAAAAACATGAAAATCTATGTGACGAATGTTTTTGTCGATGATCAGGACAAGGCAGAGAAATTCTACACTGGTGTCCTCGGCTTCACGGTGAAGAACGATATTCCTTTGGGCGAGAACCGTTGGCTGACGGTCGTGTCGAACGAAGACCCGGAGGGGACTGAACTGCTACTTGAGCCTGGCGATCATCCGGCTGTGAAATCCTGCAAAGATGCTCTGGTAGCTGATGGCATCCCCGCGCACTCGTTCCTCGTTGAAGGCCTGGATGCGGAACGAAAAAGACTGGGCGATCTCGGCGTAGAATTTGCAGTTGAACCAACGGATGCAGGTCCGGTCCGCATGGCAGTTTTCAGCGACACATGCGGGAATCTAATTCAAATGGTCGAGATGAAAGACACTGCTTAGGGTCATGGCTCATTAAATCCGGTATGTGACGATGGCCGCGATGAGGACAGCAGCGAAGCAACTGTGCTTATACAGGACAGCACTCACACTCCACACTGAAAATCCAGGGGTTATTGGAAGTATCCAAGGGGTGCAGGGCCCATACTCCAAAGGTGCATCCCGCCCCGGCGCAGAATGGAAAAACGGTTCAATCCGGGCAGGCTGCCCCTCTGACAGCAAAAATGTATCATGCATCACAAAGTCTCCTTTGCAACACATGAATCACATGTTACAGTGCGGGGGCGTGTCAGGTGGGTAGATTTCTGACCTTGGAACCCTTAACGTGAACAAAACGAGTTTAATTTGTCCATTGCGTTAGTCCCTTAATGTTACTTCCGTGAACCTTTTACAAACCTATTTCTGGTGGCAGACTTTCTGGCCCCTCATCATAAGCCTGACGGCTCTTAGTTTGCTTGCACTACTGACACAGAGCCTGTCGACACTGGATCTGATTGTCGATAACCGGCAGTCGGCTCTCACATTTCTGTATATAACTACGTTGGCTCTACCACAGCTTATCGCCATCATCCTTCCCTTGGCAGTATTTATTTCTTCACTGTATACACTGAACCGGTTGAACACGGATAATGAACTGACAGTGGCAAAAGCAGTGAGCTTCAGCCCATGGCAAATATCTTCGCCCTTTGTGCGACTGGGCGTCTTTGCGCTGATTGCGCATCTGGTCATTAATCTTTTTATCCAACCTTTGGCTTTTCGCGAAATGCGCACGGAAATCCTGTCCATCCGCACAGATGTCGCCTCACAAATGGTACGGCCAGGTGAGTTCGTCACGCCGGTCCCGAAACTGACGGTCTACGCCCGGGAAATTTTGCCGAATGGAAACATGAAAGATGTGCTCATACGCGACTCACGCGAAGTGGATAATCCGCTAACCTACACAGCTAAATCCGGTGTGCTCTCCCGTTTGGACACGCAGGCGCGGTTGACGTTACAGGACGGCATTATTCAGCAATTCGAAGATGACGGGTCGCTCCGGCCGATCATATTTGAAAGCTATCAGATTGACCTCTCGGAACTCAATATACTTGATCAGGTTTTGAGATTGAAATCCTCAGACCGATTCCTTCACGAACTTCTCAGACCCGACCCGATGTCCTTTGTTGACGCGAAAGTTGTACGGGAATTCGCAGCTGAGGGTCATGCGCGCCTCGCGACACCCCTCTACAATGTCGCTTTGATTCTTCTGGTTCTTGCCTTTCTGGCACGCGGTGAATATCAGCGCACAGGTTACGGATGGCGCATTGCTGTATGCGGATTTCTGGGATTTATGGCGCGTCTTTTCGGTTTTGCACTAACGTCAATGAGTGAGTCCGATCCGGTCTTCAATTACGTGCAATATGCCTTCCCTGCACTTATTGTGTTGTTTTGCCTCTGGTATTTAACGAACAGGAATCGTGTGAAAAACATTCTGGTGACGACCAGACCTGCTCCACATGTGCCTTTGAATCGTCCGTTGGTGCCAATGTGACACGTATCCTGTTCAGATATATCTCGTGGCAGATGCTGTTCAGTATTCTGACAGCTTTCGCCATAGTCACCGGCATTATCATGCTGGTCGATTTTGTGGAAGCAACGCGGAATTTTGACGAAGCCGAAATTTCCGGGCTCAACCTGCTCTGGCTGACAATTCTCAAAACCCCGAGCCTGATTGAAGAAACCATCGCCTTCGTCGTTCTCTTCGGCGTGATGTGGGCACTGTATAATCTCAACCGACGGAGCGAATTGATCATAATGCGCACGTCCGGCCTCTCGGCGTGGCGATTTTTGACACCGGCCATCGTGGTTACGGCCCTGATCGGCGTATTCTGGACAGCGGTCTTAAACCGCTTGGCGGCAGAAGCTATTGACTTGCGTGAGCGAGTCATCGCGGAGGTCAGTGACAGGGATACGTTCAAACGTGAAGATACTTCTATCTGGTTGCGTGACGGAACCGAATTCGAACAGACTGTCATATTCGCGCCGCGATCGGATCTGCTGTCCCAGACACTCCATGATGCCGAATTTAACGTATTTGAATTGGGAAATGACGGGCAATTTCAGTTTGCGCGGCGTTTTGATGCCGCAAAAGCTGCCTTGTTGCCATCCGGATATTGGCAGTTGACGGACGTTGTCGAAAATACTGCAGACGCACAGAAACGGGATATTGACAAAATTTCCTGGCCGACAACCATAACGAAAGACACATTACAAAAACGCAGCCGGACGGGCACCTTGCCACCATTCTGGGAATTGCCGGGTGAAATTTCAGATTTGTCAAAAGCCGGATTTTCCAGTACTCTTCTGGAAATGAGATTTCACGAGCTCTTGGCCCTGCCGCTGATGTTGGTCGCGATGACCTTGTTGGCGGCCGCAGTTTCCATGCGGCTCAGCCGTGAAGGCGGGACATTACAACTTCTTCTTGCAGGCGGAGTTTTGGGGTTCGGTGTCTATTTTCTGCAAAGTGTGATCGGTACGTTTGGTAAAGCTGGCGCTATCAACCTCTGCGTTGCGGTCTGGATCGTACCTTCACTTGTCATGCTCGCGGCCACGGCCTATCTCAGCCACCTTGAAGATGGTTGAGTTCAGCATGAAATTGAACAGTCCGCAAAAATCCGCACGTTACGGGGCAATTCTGACAGGTTGACTATGAAACTACTGATCAAAGGCGTAGTTTTTGCAGGTATATTCGATCTTGTCTGGCAAAGCTCCGCTCCGGCACAACAGGCCCATGGTATCGCTGCCGTGGTTAATGATGATATTGTTACCAGTCACGACCTGCGTCAGCGCGTATTGTTTATGGCTGCCACGACTGGTGTGCAACGTACCGAGGAGTCCATTACGCGCTTGCAGACGCAAGCGTTGCGAAATCTGATTGATGAAAAAATCCAGATTCAGGAAGCCGATAAATATGAACAGGAAATATCCGATGAGGAAATTGACCGCGCTGTGACGCGGCTCATCTCCCGCAACGGACTTGATCCGCAGGAAGTAGCTGGTCGGCTTGCCAGCGCGGGTATTTCCATGCAGACACTACGGGATCAGGTGAAGTCCGAAATCGCCTGGCAGCGCATCATCAACGGTCTCTACGGCTCACGTATTCGGATTAGTGATGCCCAGATCAATGAAACTGTGACGCGTTTGTCATTTAACGCATCCAGGCCAAGCTACCGCGTTGCGGAAATTTTCATTGAGTCCGCACCGGATATCGGTGGTCTCGAAGGCGCCCTGGAAGGTGCCAGAGCGATGATCGCACAAATTAACCAGGGTGCTCCCTTTCCTCTGTTGGCGCAGCAGTTCTCTTCTTCCCCGACAGCGGCCAGAGGTGGAGATGTGGGTTGGGTTCGCGAGGGTGAACTGCGTCCCGAAATCGACGCTGTTATTACGCAAATGCAACGAGGTGAATTGTCAGGGCCGATACAGGTGCCCGGCGGGGTTTATGTCGTCAGCTTGCTGGCCAAGCAGGTTTCCGGCTCTGAAACGGTTTACAAATTGAAGCAGATTAATTTCGAAACTGACACTGACGAAGCCAGACAAACTGCCAAAAGTGAGCTTATCGCCCTAAAGGGCACATTCAAATCTTGTGATGCGCTTGCATCCGGTGTGAATCAGGTTGAGGGGTTGAACCAGGCTGACATGGGCGAATTAAAGGCCAGCGACATACAGGACGCCGTTCTTGAAAAACTGGTTGATACGGATATCGGCGAATTGACAGACCCCATCGAAACATCCGCAGGTGTTGCCGCCATTCTGGTTTGCGACCGCCGCATCACCGGAGTTAACGTCCCGACCCGTGATGAGGTGGAAAACCGCCTGATGGATCAGCAGTTGGCACAGGCATCCCGTCGTCATTTGCGTGATCTGCGTCGGCAGGCGACCATCGTTGTTCGATAAGTGTTCCGTCCCGGATGATTATATAGACCCTCATTGTCCGCTCTTCAGCCCCCATATCAACACCGACGGCAGCCCCGACCCGGCAGGGCGTACAGATTGCCGCGGGGCGTGATCAGCTCCCCGGTCGCCCTGCCGCTGACACTACGGAAGTCGGGGGGAACAGGCGCGTTCTCCGTCAACGTCATAACCGGCATCCCCGGTCCCGGCCGGGCAGGGCTCCGGAAGCAGGTCCCGCGTCCAGCCCGCCGCCCAGTTGTCCGTGTTTGTTTCTTCCGGACCGAAAGCACCAATGTGATGGCTTGAAATTACCTCCACACGCCGTTCCGCTGACCCCGGCATGAAGCCGTCAAGGGTGTTGGAGGCTACAGCATTGTTGCTGCCGCGGGCATTAACAGCGGCCCGACCCTCGGTTGGGTCATCACCGTTGTCTGTATCCGTTGTCACCAACCCGCCTCCGCAATCAAACAATACCTTACTGAATCTCGGATCATTGACAGACCCATAGCGATAATCAGATTGATAGCCCGGCTTGCCGTCACCGGCACTCTCTTCATAGTCAAGACAGACATTGCCGTCGACCACAATGCCTTTTGAGAACGACGGTTGCGCACCCGCAGTGACACGAATACCACTGCCCCTGGTGTTGTCCGGGGCCAGCAGGGTGAAGTGGTGAACATAAGCATTAGTCCAGGGCCGCACACCCGGCGCCACAGAGCGGACTTCAATACCGTTGTCTGAACCCTCACCGCCGCGCGGCACGCCGACCATGTATCCAATATGACTGCCACTGCCCTCGTCCATCTCCAGCTGCTCATCGGCATTGCCGGTGAAGACGAGGTGATCCGCGTTTACAGACCCGCCCAGGACCCTGACACCGTCGCCGGAACTGTTGTGAACCTGAACGTACTCGACTGTCGTACCGTGACCGACACCGCCTAGCGTCAGACCGGCGTTCAAACGCGCACCAGCATGACGCACCGACACATATTCAAGGGTGCCGCTATTGGCCCCCAAGTACCCGCCACCATACTTTGCCTCCGGTGCGGTCACGCCTTTGACGGTGTTTTCACAGGCGATGGTGCCGCCCCTTGCACCCGGAGCATCACAGCGGTTGATTACGGAATTACCCAGAACAACAACTCCGCCCCATTCACCGGTGGCGCTTTCACGATCACCGGTACCGGCAACATCATTCCTGCTCGTAAACACAATCGGAGCATCCCGCGTCCCCGCAGCTTCAATCCGGTGACAGCGGTTGACAAGCAGATAGTCATCGCCGGAATCCCCCACAATCGTCACACCGGCCCCAATGGTCAGCACAACAACCGGGGTCACATTCGCGCAGGTGCCGCCGCCGCCATCCACGCCCACGTCAAGACGACCGCCCAATTCATAGACAACACCCTCCACATAGGGAATCGTTGCCGATTGGGTCAGCACACCTTTGAATTCTGCAAGGTTGCCGAGGGGCCCGGTGCACAGTGTCTTGTCCCCCAACGGAGAGTCGGGGCTTTCCGTGAAGCCCTCAGGGCAGGAGGCCACTGCGGTGGGGGTGTATGTGACGTTGACCGTCAGCACCGCTGAACCGGAATTGCCCGCCGAGTCTGTTGCCGTGGCCGTACATACACTTGTCGTGCTGTCAGTGACTTCCGGGGCCGTAAACACGCCTGTCCCGGCGTCATGGGCACCGCCATTGGTGCAGGACACAGTCGGCACCAGGTTACCGTCAACAGCATCAGTGGCCGTAACCTGTGACATTCCGGTGGCACCAGGTTACCGTCAACAGCATCAGTGGCCGTAACCTGTGACATTCCGGTGCCGCCGGAGGCCACAGTAAGGGAGACAGGACTGAAGGATACAACCGGCGGCGTTGTGTCCGGGGCGGTTGCAGTGATGGAGACCCTGAGCCTGCCTACGCCTTTATTCCCGGCAGCATCATAAGCCCGCGCCACGCATTCAACGTCGGTGTCCTCACTGACAGCAGGCGCGGTATAGGTGTTTTTGGCGAAGGAACCTCTACTACACGTCACTACGGGCTTCCGCGCAAGACCCACATTATCCGTCGCCGTGAAGGCTACCGCAACGGTGGCGCCCGAGGCCGCAGTCAGGCGATTCGGACTGAAGGCCAAAACCGGCGGCGTTGTGTCTCCGACCCCAGGCACGATGGTAATAAAGGCAACATCTTCGCCCCAATTGCCCGCAGCATCGTGAACACTCGCCGAACAAACATCCTTCGCAACAACGGTGCCTCCGATAATAGCATGACGAGTAGAGGCAATAGTATCAGGTGCGGTGTAGGTATTGGTCTTCATGTCAAAAGAACCAAACCCACAAATCACAGAGGGCCCCCTCGTAATACCCACATTATCCGTCGCCGTGAGTGTTAACGCAGCCGCCTCGCCCACTCTCACGGTCAATTTGTTCGGGTCGAAGGCTACAACCGGCGGCGTCCTGTCCACACCCGGATGCATGATTTTAACACTGAGCGTGTATGGCCGAGCTTGTCCAGGAAGAGGTCCATGCCATGGAGCAAATACTGGATGCGGAATGAGTTCCCCGGCGGCATCATAGCTATACGCCTTACACTCACCCTCGATGGGAGCAGTGGGGGAGTGGCTTAAATGGCGGTCTAACCTTGCTTCGGAGACACTCGCGGTGTAGGTATTGGTCTTCCTGTCAAAAGAACCTAATTCACATTCCACCCGGGTGGCTTGCGCATCAGGCCCGACGATGAGGGTTGCCGCAGCCGTCTCGCCTAATTCCACAGTCAGACCCGGCGGATCGAAGTGCGTATACGTCCCCAACACCACCGGCGACGGCTCGCCTATACCGGTGACGTGAACCGTGAGTGTGCCTGTGGCCTCCCGGCCTTGACGATCCCAAGCCAGCAACGTACACTCAACAGTGGTATCAACACTGACGTCGGGCGCAGTGTAGATATAGTAATACCGACTAGAGCCACCGGGGTAGAAAGATGCGCCGAACCTATGTAACGACTCCACCCCCCCGAACACGTCACCCAGCCGGAGCCCTCACGATCCCAAATCTCAGTCCGGAACTCAGCTGTCTCACCCCAGTTCAAGGTCAGTGTATCCGGGATGAAGGCCACAACCGGCGGCGTTGCGTCTATGCCAACATTGAATCTGGCGTTGCGGAAATTTCCGAAAACACCGGAAGAGGACCCCGCCCGGCACTCATCAGTGGTGTCAGCATCAACCTCGGGCGCAGCGTAGGTATTGTGCCCGACATTGTAGGACCCATGATCACAGGTCACCTTGATGTCTGCAATATCGAAACGATCCGCTACCGTAAGTTTCACCGTAATCGTCTCGCCCGGTTCCACTTCCATCCGACCGTGACGCGGAGTATCGAAGACTGCAGCCGGGGGCGCAGCGAGGACGCCAACCGCGAGTAGGCCTTGGCCCTTATTCCCGGCAGCATCATAGGCTTCCACAAGGCACCAAGTAAAGGTCTCTTGATCGACATCAGGCGCGGTGTAGGTATTGTCCTCAACACTGAAGGACCCCCCCTCCTCCGGATGACACTTCACACGGAGTTTTGCAACACCGACATCATCCGTCGCGGTGAGGGCTACCGGAACCGTCGCGCCCGACTTCACTTCTATGTTATTCGGGCTGAAGGACACAACCGGCGGCTCTGTGTCCACATCCTGGCCGAAGGCAGCCGGGGCCAAGTCGACGGTTGACGCCAGCAGGACACTTCCCAATACCACATGTCGAATCAATCCTATGGCAGTTACGCAAGCGTTATGCAACATGGTATGTCTCCTCATCCAAATGTGACACAGTATGTCTCCTAATCCAACACCTCTTCACGAAATTGTTACCCAAAAACTGATTTCCTTGCAATGTATCAACACGGGTCAGACGCCTCCAGGCCGCAGGTCCAACCCTGCCACCACATATCTTGGGCATCCCTGACAGCTGCCGATGTAGTCAACAGTCTCAAGGAAGGTGTTGCCTTGGGGAACCGGGGCCGCAGGAACTGCACCCTGGCTGAAGGCGGCGGGGACCAAGCCGACAGTTGCCGCCAGCATGAGACCCCCCAATACGGTATGGCGAAAGGTTTTTTTCATGGCATATTCCTCCTCCGTTTTTGTCTCCGCCCCATCGCAGACGCCCGCCGATTCTGTCTCTACGAAGAGTTTGAAGCATACTCGCGGGCATGAGTAAAGCGTTTTTATAAAAGTTTGAGCAGGCACACATAGCCACAAGTCACTGAAAGAAGGCTCAATACAGACACAGCGGGTTTTCAGGGTTCAGCGGCCCTTTCTGTTGCAGGAGTCCACGCGTACCTCGCGCGAGGCTCCGCGGTGACCGTGCCAGGGCTTGTGTTCGGGTCCGGGCTGGAATCCGTGCCGGAAAACGATTCGCCTGTGTCCCGCGTTTCCACACAGGCGTTCCCATCCCGGGCACCGCCTCACGCCACCAAAGCCCCCGGACGGATGTTTCCCCCGATCCGGTGAGGAGATGGAAGCAACACTCCAACACTATGTCCGGTTATGCAACCGGCAGCTTCCCTAATCAACCCCGGCAATAACACCCCCTGCAGGCCATGAAAAAAAGGTACAGAACAAACCCGCGGCTGTTCATAAAAAAGCCATGCTACTCTATGGGATATGCACCTGAATCCGGAGGCTTCTGCGCGAGAGGACGCATATTGCCCTCCACCATCACAGCCGGTTTATCCGGAGCACCGTCAACGCCAAAATCCGGTTTGCCCGCATGAGTTGCCTTATGCACGCTTATCCTTTGACATGTCGTTCCATCCTGTTAAATGCGCGGTTTTGAATCCGTTCCGGAACGCCTGATGATCGAACACACATCCGACCTCATGAAGACCCTTGTCGGGCGCGGCTTTCTCTACCGATGCACGGATGAGGTCGGGCTGGACACAGTTGCCGGAGAGGGCGTAACCGGTTACATCGGATTTGACTGTACCGCCCCCAGCCTGCATGTCGGCTCGCTCGTTCAGATTATGATGCTGCGCCACCTGCAGAAGTCCGGAGGACGGCCGATCGTGCTTCTTGGCGGCGGGACAACCAAAATCGGCGATCCGTCCGGCAAGGACAAAACGCGGTCCATTCTGGCACAGGAAAAAATCGAGGCATACAAAACCGGTATGCGTCAGGTATTCGGGAAGTTTCTGGACTTTGACGGTCCAAATGCCGCCATAACGGTTGATAATGATGAATGGTTATCCGAATTCGGCTATATTGATTTCCTGCGCACGGTCGGGGCGCATTTTTCTGTCAACCGCATGGTGACCATGGAAACGGCCAGGCGCCGACTTGAAAACGGGCAACCTTTGAGCTTCCTCGAATTCAATTACCCGCTGTTACAGAGTTATGATTTCGTCGAACTCAACCGGCGCTACAATTGTCGGCTGCAACTTGGCGGATCGGATCAGTGGGGCAACATTACCTCCGGTGTCGATTTGACCCGCCGTATGGAAGGTAATGAAGTGTACGGATTCACCGCACCACTTGTGACAACGGCGTCGGGGGCTAAAATGGGCAAGACGGCACACGGAGCCATATGGCTGAATGCGGATTTGAATCAAGGTGAAGACTACCATAGAAGCCCTTATGATTACTGGCAATTCTGGCGTAATACTGAAGATGCTGATGTCGGGCGTTTCCTGCGCCTGTTCACAGATTTGCCTCTGGATGAAGCTGCAGAACTCGAGACGCTGGAAGGTGCGGATATCAACACGGCCAAGATACGCCTTGCCAATGAAGCCACCACGCTTCTGCATGGCAAACAGGCGTCGAACGAAGCTGAAGAGACAGCCCGCAGGATATTCAAACAGGGGGCAACGGCAACCGGGTTACCAACCCTTGAGGCAAATATAGAGGGCGTGCTTGCCATTGACGCAGCCATACTCACCGGTCTGGCAGCTTCGAGAGGCGAAGCACGGCGTCACATCAAGGGCAACGCGCTCAAGATCAATGATGAGCGCGTGACGGACGACAGTCAGGCACTTTCATCCGATGACGTTAATGACGGTGTGATAAAGGTCTCTATCGGCAGAAAGCGCCACGCCCTTATTCGTCCGGCCTAGGTGATACGGCCCGCGCGCTCCCGACCCGGGCGGCACGACGACGTGTCGAATTCACCCCTTGTTGCCGGAAACAGCTTCACTCATATAGGGAGACCGTATCATATTGGTGTCCAAAGGCCAGAATATGCTACCGATTAAACCGACCCTCATGGAGATATTATATGACCACACTTGCAGTTGGTGACCGGGCCCCGGACTTTACGCTACCAGCCAATGGCGGAAAGACATTTTCACGCCTGGATTTTGACGGCGCATATCTGGTTCTTTATTTTTACCCAAAGGACAATACACCGGGCTGTACGACTGAAGCTCTGAATTTTTCGGCCCTGATTGAAGACTTTGAGGAAGTGGGTGCGAAAGTGGTCGGCGTTTCCAGAGACTCTGTGCGCAAGCATGATAATTTCATCGCCAGGCATGACCTCGGAGTCACTCTTCTGTCGGATGAAGACGGCGAAACGGTCAGGAATTATGGCGTTTGGGTTGAGAAGAAAATGTACGGCAAAACGTATATGGGAATACAGCGCGCCACTTTCCTGATCGATTGTGACGGCAGGATCGCGCATATCTGGCCCAAGGTCAAAGTCAAGGATCACGCCAGGGAAGTCCTGGAGATTCTCAAATCACACTCAAGCTGATGACAGGCGCCGTTCATAACGCGCTCAATGTCCTGCTTGCAGCCGATCCACAACAGAAAGTCGAGCGTGTTTTTGCCCTTGACGCAGCGTGGAAAGCGTCACATGACATAGGGGACATGGAAGCCTTTTTACCGGACGATCCGATGCGTCCGTCCCGTCCGGAACTTGTCGACCCGGCCAAAGTGCCGCGCAGACGGCCCGGCTCACCCGCAGGGCGTGCCGCACTCCTGCATGCCATCGCCCATATAGAACTGAATGCGATTGATCTGGCTTGCGACATGATCGCACGATTTACATATGGCGGTTCCATTACCGCCCATGCGAGGCCGGATTTTGTCTCGGACTGGATCAGTGTTGCCTGCGACGAAGCCAGACATTATGGCATGCTGGCCAGGCGGCTGGCCCGGATTGGGTATGGTTATGGGGATTTTCCGGCACATAACGGATTGTGGGAAGCCGCTTTGGCAACAAGGGAAAATGTTGCCGCACGCCTCGCGATTGCGCCTTTGGTTCTGGAGGCCCGAGGACTGGACGTGACTCCGGGTATTATCAGGAAATTGACGAGTATGAATGACTCTGAAAGTGCAGCAATTCTGGAGACGATCTACCGCGAAGAAATCCGGCATGTATTCATTGGCAGTAGATGGTACCACCACGTGGCACACAATGAACTCCGTGAGCCTGAGTCATATTTCAAAACTCTGGTCAAGACCTACTTTAAAGGTGAGCTTAAGCCGCCCTTCAATCGCCCCGCGCGAACATTAGCCGAGTTACCGGAATCCTATTACGCAGCATGAGGCCAAACCTGTGAAAACTGTGCCTATGTGCGAAAATGCCATGGAAACAGGATAAATTTAGCTTGAAATCCGGTCCGGAATCTGTGTTAGGATGCGGCAGGCCGTTCTTGGGGGAAAGATATGTTTAATAATGTTTCTGACAGTGTCCGGACCTTTCTCCCGAGATTCTTCCCTGAGCGTCAGATGTATTTATGTTCAGACGGTGAGGTCGGTTATTACGTGCTTGGCACACGTATGCAGGTATTTGCGACAGGTGCTATCGTCAGTATGTCGGTCTGGTGTCTGCTGACTATTCTGTACCTGGTTTGGAGTATGAACCCGTCATCGTCACCGTCGGCAAAAATCAAAGCCAGGTATGAGCGCCTGCTCGAAGATACCAATGCCAGATATGCCCTCGCCCAGGCACAGCTGGAGGAGCAGCAGCGGACATTTGAGCGTGCCGCAAGGAATTTCGAGCAAAGACATGCTGCAATCGCCAAATTTACCACAGCGACGGGCACAACAGGCCCCGGGAGCATCGCTAACCGAATCGGCCTTGAGGCAACCGGGGATGAAATCCTTGTGTCGCCGACGATGCGGGATCCGGCACCGCGTCGGGCGCGCCGGAGTTTTACTCAAATCGCCGGGTTCCAACCCGATAAGAAATCCGGGGCGCGCTTGACCCGGCTCGAACTAACCCAGAATGCATTTCTGGAAGCGGCTGAAGAAGAAACCCTGAACAACATTGAACATATGAGAGCCGTTATTGAGGCGACCGGTATGGATGTAAGACAAGTCCTCAGCCTGGGACAGGCCGGTGCAGGCGGTCCGCTGATCAATGCCGACGATCTGCGCGATGGCGATGGGGAATCGGTACGAATCCTGAATATGCAAGCTCGCGCGTTTGAAGCCAGAATCTTGTCCAGTGCGCTTCATTCTATCCCTCTGTTGCACCCCGTTGATGCGGATAGTTACAAGACCAGTGCATTTGGTATACGCAGGGACCCTTTTACACAACGCCCCGCCATGCACGAAGGTCTGGATTTTGCCTCCTATCCATCAGCCCCGATCATGGCAACAGGTGACGGGGTTGTTACTTTCGCAGGACGCAAGGGAACTTACGGCAGAATGGTGGAACTTGATCACGGTCACGGATTTGTGACCCGTTATGCCCACCTGGAAAACACTTCCGTCAAGCGTGGACAAAAGGTGAAAAGAGGAGAAAAGCTCGGCGGCATGGGATCAACCGGGCGGAGCACGTCAACGCATGTGCATTACGAAGTTATGTTCCGGGGTCGTGCTTACGATCCCGAAAATTTCCTGAAAGCCGGTCAACACTATGTTCGCCAAAAATAACTCCGGCTCCCAAACTGCAAAGTCCTCAACGCAGGATGTGACGAGAAAATCTGCTCCGCGTAACGCGGCCACAGCGCCGTCCATATTGGGCCATGATCTTGTTGTAACAGGAGATATTAAAACAGATGGCGATATCCAGATTGATGGCCGCCTCGAAGGGAATGCTCACGCCTCCAGGCTCACGGTTGGCGAACAAGGTGTGGTGAACGGGAACGTAGATGCCGATGCTGTCCACGTTCGTGGTAAAGTTAACGGCAACATTCAGGCCAGCCTGGTTGAAATCGCTGAAACGGCTGACGTGAGGGCTGATATCATTCAGGATCAGCTGACAGTTGCCAATGGTGCCTTTTTTGAGGGTAAATGCACACGCCGCAAGAAACAGCCGACCGCCGCAGTTGCACCCACTTCGAAACCTGTGGAAACAAAAAAACCGGCTTGAAACAGGACGCCTCCACCGGGATTTGGTTGCGCGCCCTGTATGGCGCCCATTGCCGGGCGTTCCGGAGGCACTCCTGTCTGATTTGCAGGCGGTATCGGCCCGGACCCTTGTGGCCGGGAGGTCTGTGCCAATCAGACCATCAAGCTGTGCCCATCATCACAGATAATGGCATCATCGCCGCGACCTGTGAATTTTGCCTGATACAGCATGAATTTGCCTTGGGGAACCGGGGCTGGAGTGAATCCGGCTATTGAGCCGGTTGCGGTTGGGTCACAGGTCCCTCTGCCGTTTTATCAATTACAGCGGGTCGGTCACCGTCTGCGAAGGTCAATGTTACGGGATCGCCGGATACCAGCGTCCTCGCCGATCTGATGACCCTGCCCTCGCCGTCACGCACCAGAACATAACCCCGCGACAGCACGCCCTGACAGGAATAGGCTTTGAGCAGGTCACCTGCCTGCCCCAGTCGGGCGCCTGTTTTGTCGAGTTGTATCTCCATTTGCATTAACAGGGCTTTTTGCAAATTTTGCAGTTGGCCGGATTGGCGGGATAAATTTTGAGTCACCATATCCGGACGTAAGCGTTGCGACGACAGTTTCTGCCGCGCCATGTCAATGACGTGTCCGGGGTTCGGCAGTCGCTGCAGGTCCAAAGACTGGCGCTTTGCCTCAAACAAACGCATCGGTGCCGGCATTCTCGCAGATGCCAGATCCAGTCTTTGCTGCGGGCCGGCCAGCACAGATTCCAACCCCGGCAGGCGGCTGGTGGAGAGGGATGACTGTTTTTCGTCCAGACTCCGTCGTAATCCTCTCATGATTCGCACTCCATGATCGGCTATCGTATCCTGCCATTCGGATAAAACAGGCACAACCCGTTCAGCCGCGCCTGTCGGCGTCGGTGCACGATAATCGGCGACATGATCAATCAGTGTCCAGTCCGTTTCATGACCGATCGCAGAGACAAGGGGGATATTTGAACCCGCCGCCGCCCGCACGACGACTTCTTCATTGAAACACCAAAGATCCTCAAGTGAGCCACCGCCCCGCGCCACAATAAGCACATCAGGCCTTGTGAAGCCGTCTGCTTGATTAAATCCGGTAATTGCACCCGCGACCTGCTCTGCCGCCTTGTTACCTTGAACAGAGACAGGCCAGACGAGGACATGAAGTGGAAACCGGTCCATAATCCGGTGCAGAATATCGCGAATGACGGCACCGGTTGGAGACGTGACCACACCGATGACGGACGGCATGAAAGGCAAATCGCGTTTATCTCGGGGATCAAACAACCCTTCCGCCGCAAGAGCTTTCCTGCGCCGCTCAAACAGAGCCATCAGCGCCCCTTCGCCGGCCGGTTCCATTTTATCGATAATCAGCTGATAGTTCGACCGCCCCGGATAGGTCGACAGTTTACCCTCAACGACCACTTCCATACCCTCTTCGGGGCGGATGCCGAGACGCACCATCTGCCCTTTCCAGACAATGGAGTTAATCACCGCCCTGTCGTCCCTGATATCTAGGTAGCAATGGCCGGATCTGGCGATTATCACCCGGCCCAGCTCACCCCGTACGCGGACATAACCGTAAGTGTCTTCAATGGTGCTTTTGAGCGATTGCGCCAATTCTGAAACGGAGAATTCATAAGCGTTGTTTTTGAGAGCACGTGATGAGAATTGTTGTGACATTCGGAATCTCTTGCCTTTCGCCAACCTTACGGGTTAAGGGAGCGATGTGAAAGTTCTTCTTGCCGGTTCGGGCGGGCGTGAGCATGCGCTGGCCTGGAAAATTTCGCAAAGCCCGAAAGTGACCAGACTGGTTTGTGCGCCGGGTCATGCGGGTATCGCCCAGGTGGCCGAATGCGTGGCTGTCAAAGCTGATGATATCGATGGACTGGTTGCGCTGGCCACTGGTTTCGACTTCGTTGTAGTCGGGCCTGAACAGCCCCTGGCTTTGGGTCTGGTCGACAAACTTCAAGATAAAAATATCCGTGTTTTCGGCCCGAATCAGGCTGCCGCACAGCTTGAAAGCTCAAAAGCCTTCGCCAAGGATTTTTGCAGACGTTACAGTATTCCGACAGCGGATTATGGCGTGTCGGAGGATCTGGAGTCTGCCTTGGAGTTTCTTGAAACCATGACTGCGCCGTATGTTGTAAAAGCCGATGGACTCGCCGCCGGTAAAGGTGTGGTGATTGCCGAAACCCGGGATACGGCTGAAGCCGAACTGGGGGAATACTTCTCCGGCAAGTTTGGCAAGGCGTCGCAAAGGGTCGTTATCGAGGAGTTCATGACGGGGCAGGAGATTAGCTTTTTTGCCATATCGGATGGCAAAAACGCACTGCCGCTGATCGGCGCTCAGGATCATAAGCGGGCCTATAACGGCGACAAAGGTCCGAACACAGGGGGCATGGGAGCTTATTCGCCCGTGCCGGGTTTCGGCGAACTTGAACGGGATTGTGTCATGTCCAGGATCATTCAACCCACAATGGACGGCATGGCCCGTGACGGACATCCTTTTGTCGGCGTGCTTTTTGCCGGGCTGATGATGACATCCGGGGGCCCGAAAGTTATTGAGTATAATGTCCGGTTCGGTGACCCGGAATGTCAGGTTCTGATGCGTAGACTTGATTCTGATCTGATGGATATTCTTCTGGCGGCTGAAGCGGGCGAATTATCATCTTGTGAACCGCCGACGTGGTCGAAAGATCCCGTTGTAAACGTTGTGCTCGCGACCCGGGGTTATCCCGGCTCTTACGAAAAGGGCAGCATCATCCGCGGTCTTGCAGCGGCCAGCAATATGGGCAATGTTGAAATTTTCCATGCCGGGACAAGCAAAAATGCATCCGGAGAGATAATTGCTGCAGGTGGGCGTGTTCTTAATGTCACTACATCGGGGAAAACCCTTGGTGAAGCTGTTGATCTGGCCTACAGTGTCATTGATAACAACATTGATTGGCCGGAAGGCTTTAGCCGCCGTGATATTGGCTGTCACGCGCTGTAACTTCAGGAGACGGAAATGAAGAAACTGCTACTGGCCTGCGCAGCAGCAATTATGGCCGCAACTGCCCATGCCCATGACGGTGAGCACACATATGTTCACGCTGGCATGCTGTTATCCAAACCTGGAGAGGCTCCCGCGACAAAGCAGACGATCGTCATTGCCGGTGGAAAAATCGACAGGATTCTCGACGGCTATCACATTAATGATCAGGGGGATGTTATTGACCTGTCCGATAAATTTGTCATGCCCGGCATGATTGACAGTCACGTCCATCTGCGCGGTGAATGGAGTGCGACCGTGCGCCTTGATGACGTCACCAAGGAAGACGCGGATATCGCCTACGACGCTGCGGTCAACGCGCGTAAAACCCTGATGGCCGGGTTTACGGCCGTGCAGGATGTAGGCGGACCAACCTCCATTTTTGCCTTGCGACGTGCGGTGGATGCCGGGAAATTGCCAGGGCCGCATATCAAGGCATCCGGTCCGGCTATTTCCGTTACCGGCGGCCATGGGGACGCCCACGGTTACCGTATGGATATTCTGGCCTTGCGCCATGGGGCAACCATCTGCGACGGCCCGTCTGATTGTCGCCGTGCCGTCCGGGCCGCCGTCAAATCCGGGGCCGATGTTATTAAAATCACGGCCACAGGCGGTGTTTTGTCCAATACGAATGCCGGAACAGCACAGCAATTTTTCGATGACGAATTGAAAGCCATAGTCGACACGGCCAAAACCATGGGCCGCAGGGTTACAGCCCACGCGCACGGCAGGCACGGTATTGAGGCCGCACTGAGAGCCGGGGTCAACTCTATTGAGCACGGCACATATCTTGACGCGGACACGGCGCGTTTGTTCAAGCAGAATGATGCGATACTCGTCCCAACCGTGCTCGCCGGGGTAACCGTTGAAAACTGGGCGCTTAATGAGAGCTTCCTGCCGCCCAATTCGGTCAGGAAAGCCCTTGAAGTTGGACCGGTGATGAAAAGGATGATAAAAATCGCCTATCAAAACGGCGTCAACATCGCCTTCGGTACTGATACAGGGGTGTCCCGTCACGGTGAAAACGCGCAGGAATTCCGATACATGATTGAGGCGGGGATGAGCGAAATGGAAGCGATCCGCTCGGCTACAGTCATCGCGGCCGGGCATATCGGCATGGCGGACCGGATCGGCACGCTTGAAGCCGGTAAATATGCCGATATTATCGCGGTCGACGGCGATCCGCTTGAAGATATTATGGAATTGACGGATGTTGATTTCGTGATGAAGGCAGGTGTTGTCTACAAAAACAAATAATCAGCATTCCACGACATTCACGGCCAAACCGCCCCGGCTGGTCTCCTTGTATTTGTCGTTCATGTCGAGACCTGTCTGACGCATGGTTTCGATGACCTGATCCAGGCTCACTTTCATTTGAGTCGGCGCATGCAGCGCAAGACGGGCGGCATTGGCGGCCTTGACCGCACCAATGGCGTTGCGCTCAATACAGGGGATTTGCACCAAGCCGCCGACCGGGTCGCAGGTCAGACCGAGATTATGTTCCATACCGATCTCGGCAGCACTTGCCACCTGTTCCGGCATCGCCCCCCAGACCGCAGCCAGCCCCCCCGCCGCCATGGAGCAGGCGACGCCAACCTCGCCCTGACATCCCATTTCTGCACCGGAGATTGAGGCCCGTTGTTTATAGAGTAAACCGATGCCGCCTGCAGTGAGGAGAAATTTGCGGACATTCACCGGATTCGACCGCGCGTCACAGCAGTAATGTTTCAGCACTGCCGGAATGATGCCCGCCGCACCGTTTGTCGGTGCGGTCACAATCCGGCCTCCGGCGGCATTTTCCTCATTTA
The DNA here is from genome assembly GCA_014324115.1 of Hyphomonadaceae bacterium. Taxonomy (GTDB): domain Bacteria; phylum Pseudomonadota; class Alphaproteobacteria; order Caulobacterales; family Maricaulaceae; genus JACOMS01. Next base: position 30,066 of record JACOMS010000002.1, on the reverse strand, counting down.
CAGCCATGGCATAAACATTGAGCCAGTCAAACAGTTGTTCGCGCTCGTTGGACAAAGGGGCACCGCGTATCTTCTGCCAGATGCCGGGGGCGCGGCGTTTGACTTTCAGGCTGCCGGGCAAAAGCCCTCCGGAATTCAGCCCGCGGTCTATGCACGCCATCATGACTTCCATGATATGGTCAAGGGCGGCATCGGTTGTTGCGCGAGGCCTGACCGCATCTTCATTGGCATAGATGACGTGATGCACAGCGAGGTTGTTCTTTTTACAGAAATCCAGAAGCTCGTCACAACAGGTAAACGGGTAAGGTACAGCCGGGCCCGTCATTACGATATCGCCTACAGCGGGTTTTTGAAGCTGGGCTTTGGAGGCGATAAATCCACCGCCCGTAGAATAATAGGTCTGCTGCCGGAGTCGTTTGCCGTTACCGTCGTAGGCCGCCAACCACATTTCATTCGGGTGTAAACCGGCGGGCGTATCGTAATCAAAAAGAAGATCTCTATCGGGATTGAAATCGACCTCCCGTACGCCGCCGAGTCCGAGGACGTGGTCGACGTAGACTCTCGCGACCTTGTCATCAGCTGAATCCGGATCAAGGGTTTCCGGCTCCATGCCCATCAGGCCAAGGAGGGTCGCCCTGGGCGTCCCATGGCCTTGACCGGTGAATGCAAGAGATCCGCGCAGTCTCACCCGGATGCGTGCTGTCGCGTCGAACAGGCCCCTGTATTTCAGGCTATCGACAAACCGCCCGGCTATACGGATGGGCCCCACCGTGTGCGAACTGGACGGACCGATACCGATGCGAAAAAGGTCAAGTACGGAAAGCATGGGACAGTTATATCGCCTCGGATGCAGGCAATGCTACGGGTTTTTGGCTGTCATTTCAGGACTTGATCCCGAGGCCCCCTTATCCGCGTTTTCCAACATATCCGGAAGGGAATCCGGCGGTACTGTGGATTGTCGGGTCAGGCCCGGTAACGACGACAAGCCGCCAGTCAATGTCCGCCTCTGCGCCCTTGCATATGCGCTTCCACGGCCTCCAGACCCGCTTCGGGATGCTCCAGACCGCCACGGATTTCGGCTTCTTTTTGCGCCCAAAGGCGTTTTTGGTATTTCGACGAAATGATGTCTGAAACGACCAGCACGAAGACAACAAGGTAGAAACTGGACTTGGACATGGCCACCATTTCGTAACCGAAAATCCTGAGGTGAGCCAGATGCGCGCCTTCGGTGACAAGCAGAACGCCGACGAGAAACAAAATGAACAGCCCCAGTATCTGGTACATGCGGTTCCTCTTCAGGAACCCGGTCACGTAATCGGCCAGCAATATCATGGCTATACCGGACAGGATGATGGCAATGGCCATGAGAGGAACCTGATAGGTGGTTGAAGCCGGTTCGCATCCCGCAGCACCTGCAACCGCCTCAGCGATCAGGGCAGCCTTGCAATCCATGATCGAGCCCTGAAACCGGCCGAGCGTTGTTCCGGCAGCATCAACAATATCGGCTGTCGAGACACTGGCGATGGCCATGGCGGAAAGGATTGAGTCAAAAGAAAAGACGAGGTTCATCATCACAATGAAAGCAATGGCACCGGCGACTGTGCGGCGACCCCTGCCCTCGGAGTGCTCAATATGATCTACGGCCAGCATGTGGGAAATTTCCTTAATCGCCGTATAGATAATGAATGCTCCCCCGAAGAGTGTCACGAGCGCCTGCACTGTGAATTCACCGTGAAAAAAATCTCCCGCGTCAATGTTGAATAACGGATTGGCCAGAACCGCGAAAAGTTTAACGATCATGATCAGGAGTATGATGCGCAGGACAACAGCAATCGTAATGCCCCAATTCCGGACTTTCCGCGCATCTTCCGGATCACTAACCTTGTTACTTTCAATCGCAATATAGAGCAGATTGTCGAAGCCCAGCACGGCTTGCAGCAGGATCAACATCATCAGCGTGAACAGACTTTCAAATGAGAAGAAATTTTCCATGGTGAAAAAGTCAGCCATTTACCCCCCCTGCCCTACCGGGATTCCGACGTGACCCACGAGGCAATTTTTCCGATATAAAAAGCTTGCAGCCGTTTGTGTTGTACCATCCGGAACCCGCATCCACATTTGTTATCACGGCGAGCCCCCATAGTGTCAAGCGGCTCACGGAAGGCGTCTATGTCGGGAAGTTATACAGGAGTCGGGGTGTATGGAAACCTTGCGCGAGTTGTTTGTGATATTTGTGGCCGTCGCTGGTCGGTGCGCGGCCCCATTTGGGCCGGATCGGGACAGAAAATGATTGCGGTATGGCATTATCTGACGGGTTGAAAGCTTAAAAAACCGCCCGTTATTGCGCTACCTCCGCCATTCCGGGTGGACTGGAGAACTCCACGTGCCCATCATCTATCGGCTTGGTCGGCAGGACTTTGCGGTCGCGTTTGTAATCCTGCGTGTTGATCCAGGGTTCGCGGTCCCCCTGCCAAGGGAGAGTGTCGATGATGCGGGTAATATAATTCGGCGTAAATGTCGTGATCCACGGCTTGGCTTCCATGCCTTCGGGGGCACGCGGTACGGCGATTCGAACACCCATCCCGTCCATATGCTTGAGCAACCTGCACACATATCCGGAAACCAAATCGGCGCGGAGCGTCCAGGACGCGTTGACGTAGCCATAGGTCAATGCCATGTTCGGAATGTCCGAGAACATCAGGCCCTCATAGGTAAAAGTGCCTGAGAAATCGACAGGATCGCCGTCAACAGTAAACTCACCTTCGGACACGGCAACGACGTTGATACCTGTCGCTTTGATGATGATGTCGCATTCAAGATGTTTGCCGCATTTGAGCCGGATACCGGTTTTTGTGATTGTCTCTATGTGATCCGTGACAATGTCGGCTTTGCCGGACTTGATAACTTCAAAAAAATCATTGTCCCGCGCAGCGCAAAGGCGCTGTTCCCATGGATTGTAGTGCGGGATATAATGGTGGGGCAGCGCAGCATTCTTCGGCAGGTCCAGTGATTTTCGCACCATTTTGAAGAGTTTTTTCTTCGTTCCCGCAGGGTTTTTCAGTGACGATTTATAGACAAAATCTGCATGTTGGATGTTCTTTTCACGAGCGAGCCTGTAAGCCCATTTTTCCGGCAGGACGGCACGACACGCATCGGCAAACCAGTCTTTGGCGGGACGTGAGGCGATGTAGGTCGGGGAACGCTGTAACATGGTAATATACGCCGTATCTTCGGCCAGGGCGGGAATGATCGTTACTGCGGTTGCGCCGGAACCGATGACTACGACGCGCCTGTTCCTGTAGTTCAAGTTCTCGTCCCAGAATTGTGGATGGATGACCGGACCGTTAAAATCGGCTTCACCGGGGATATCCGGGTTGTGGGGGTCATCGTAAGAATAATATCCCGCACACATATGCAGGAAGTTACAGGCGATGGTTTTGAGTCCTTCATCTGTTGCAGCCTTTACGGTCCACGTTGCAGTTCCGGACGACCAGTCCGCACCAATGCACTTGTGACCAAAGCGGATTTTATTACCCAGGCTGTACTCTTCGACTGTTTCGTGCAGATATTCCATAATACTTGATGCATCGGCAACGGACTGGGGGTTCTTCCAGGGTTTGAACTTAAACCCGAAGGTCTGCATATCTGAATCCGACCTGATACCCGGATAGCGAAACAAGTCCCAGGTTCCGCCGATGGTGTCGCGCGCTTCAAGGATTTGAAACGACTTGCCCGGACACATCCGGATCAGGTGCGCAGCGGCGCTCAGGCCCGAGATGCCTGCTCCGATGATCAATACGTCCGTATTCGTTACGCCCATGATATCACCTTAATGTAAAAATCATGTCAGTCACGTTCATTCCTGCACATGTGGCGAACCGCGCCCGGACAATACCAACAGGGTCACGACAGCGGAAACCGCCCTGCCTCAGACCGGGATTCAGCGCAGGCAACGCACCCGGGTCAGGAACCGCAGTTCCGCCATCGCTATGGTGCTGTCCTGACGTCCCTGAGAGCAATTGAAGAATCGGCCAACTCAGCCTCATCCAGAGTTGATCGCGCAACTATGTGTGACCGTGCCTGAACATATTCTTTAGGTGCGTTGACCGCATCCAGCGCAATCAACACACCGTCTTTCAAATAGGCCACAGAGAAACTTCTCCCGGCTAGATCTCCACGCGTTATGCACCGGTCATGGCCCGCCGAAAGGCCAACGGTTTGAAGCCTCAAATCATACTGGTTTGACCAAAACCATGGAACGGCGCCGTAGGGATCACCGGCGCCCATAATATCCCGCGCCGCAACTTTTGCCTGATCATTGGCGTTTTGAACAGACTCAAGGCGAATACGCTTTCCATCCGCATAAACATTTACATGCGCCGCGCAATCACCGATAGCATAAACATTCGGCAGGCTCGTCCGGCAATGGCCGTCAACGATTATGCCGTTGTCACACTCTGCACCGGCGTTTGCGATTGGCTCAATGTTCGGGTCTATTCCTGTACCGACAATGACGAGATCGGCAGGGATCGTTTCTCCACATGACAGGACTACACCATTCGCATGGCCCGCACCATCGGTTTCAATTTTTTCGACAAGTACATTGGTGCGCAAATCCACCCCGGCCTTGCGGTGCTCACTCTCGTAAAATCTCGAAAGCGGTTCACCGGCGACACGCGCCAGGACGCGATCAAGCGCCTCCAGGACTGTCACATTTTTTTTCAATTTTGTCAGAATTGCCGTGGCTTCCAGGCCGATGTAGCCGCCTCCAATCAGGACGACATTTTCAATGTTACCAAGACGCCGTTTGATATAGTCGACGTCTGTACGCCGACGAATGCTCACAACACCATCCGCCCGGGCCCCGTCACATTGCAGTTGCCGCGCCGATCCGCCTGCCGCCCAAATCAGCTTTTCATAGCCAATCCTCCTGCCTTGATCTGTCTCCACATATTGATCGGACGAAGCAACAGAAACAACTTTGACACCTAACGTCATCCCGATATGCGCATCTTTCCAAAAAGATACGGGCCGCAGCAGGCATTGCCCGAATTCTTTTTCATCAGACAGGAACTCTTTCGATAACGGGGGACGATGATACGGGAAAAACCCTTCGTCTCCGATGATTCCCATGGACCCTTCAAATGTCATCTGTCGCAAGGTCGCCGCGGCCTGCGCACCGGCATGCCCTCCGCCGACTATCAGTATATCATATTTTTCCAATCTGCACCTCACGGCCCGAAATGCCTGACTTGATGATAAATACGTTTGTATCCGCCACTCCCATGGCCTCACCCTAATGTAAAAATCATGCCAGTCACACCCATTTCCGCAGGCGCGGGGAACAGGCCCTTGGTGGTCGTAATTTGACATTACAGATGACAAAAATAAATTATGCCAATTAATTTAAAGATGGTGATTGACCTTTTGTTGGAAAGCGGTTTTATTGACGAAAACGAAGATAAACGACGCCTGATTCTGACGGCGCTTGTTCTTGAGGATAAATGAAATGATGAAGAAACTTACACTTCTGGGAACAGCGTCGGTGATGGCGGCGACCTTGGCGCATGCTCAGGAATCGGCCGACGAGGAGCGCAGGGTGCGTGAGGATGTGGTGATCGTTACCGGTACCGCTGCGGCGCGGACCGGGTTTGAAACGCCGCAGTCCGTGAATGCTTTCGATGAAGAGGAATTGCTGCGATACACCGCAGCCAGCCAGGCCGATATCCTGACGCAATTGCCCGGCGTGGCGGCGGAAGGCGGCGGCGGTGAAGTGGCGACGAATTTTTTCGTCCGCGGACTGCCCTCCGGCGGACAATTCCAGTTCACTCCGCTGCTGTATGACGGCATCCCGGCGTTTTCGACGTTCGGGCTGAACTCGTCAGCGTTTGACGTCTATTATCGCAACGACCTTGGCATTGAGCGCCTTGAGTATGTGACAGGTGGTGCATCAAACCTGTTTGGCCCCGGTTCAGTCGCGGGTATCATCAACTATATTTCGAAAACCGGTGGCCCGGAGAGTTACGGCACGGCACAGATCGAATGGGCCGAGCGTGGACGCTTTCGCGGTGATTTTTTCCAGAGTGGACCGCTAGGTGGCGCTAATACAAGTAACTTTTATGCCATTTCCGGGTTTTATCGAACTGACGAAGGTACGCTGGAGTCGGGCCTTGACACTGAGGGTTATCAGCTGCGCGGTAACGTCAGGCATGAGTTTGGTGACGGCTCCGGCGATATCACTGTCTACGGTCAGCTCATTGACGACAGGGTGCAGTTCTTCCTGCCGCTCCCCCTGGATGGCGGCTCACGCGAACGTGCGAGGGGCAACGACGGCAATGAAGTATTTACGCTCAACACCGCTCAGGCAGCGCAATTGCGGTATCCGAACACCCTTTATGAAACTCCGATTGAGGATGGTGTGGCAACTTCCGGCGGATCTTTTGCGGTCATCCTGGATCGGGAGCTCGCTCAAGGGTGGCGCCTCAACGCCAAAGCCAAGTACGCCGATTATGATCATCAGTTCAATCTGTTCCTTGACGGTGACGGCTCGGTCAACCTCCCCCTGACAACAGCTAACTATCTCACTGAACTCGGATTTGGAGGTGTCGGAACGCCGAGTGCAACCTTCGTCGACACGGGTGAGGCGGTACCGGGCAATTTCCTGTTGTTCGGTAACCGGATACTGGACCGGGTGAGGGACGCGACAGACGCCTCGGCAGAGGTCAGCATATCGAAGACCGCCGATTGGGGAGGCGCGGAACACACATTGACCCTCGGTGCGTTTTACTCCAACACCGAGGCAAAGGACCTGAATTATATCACCACCTATGTCGCAGACTTTCGGAACAACCCTCGCCTGGTCGACATTTCTATCGACGGTGCAACACAGGGCAGCGATGGCGCTCTTGTCGCGGCTGATGCTGGCACGGTATTTGAGGTCACGCAGAATGGCTTACTGAACGCGAACGGCGTGACCGGCGACCGTGATCGGGAAGCGCAGCGCTATGCCATATACCTCGCCGACCAGATCGAACTGGACCGTTTTACCTTTGACCTTGGTCTCCGGGTTGAATCAATTGAGGGTCGGGTGCTGCAGCGGGAGCTTGAGGATGTCCAGCTCGGAGCTGACCCCCAGGTCAATGATTCTTTGGAGAATGTGCGCCTCCAGGACGGGCGCTCCCGGATTGGTGAAGTGGACGCAACTGAATGGGCCGCTGCGGCCGGAATGCTGTACAGGCTAAACGATGACATCAACCTGTTTGCAAACTACTCTCGCGGGTTCTTTTTCCCGGAGGTGCGCAGCGTGCAGTTTGTTTTCGACACTGATCGTACCGGCCCCTACGAAGCGGAGATCATCAACACCGCCGAGGCCGGTATAAAATTCCGCAGTAATCGACTGTCCGGATATGCGGCAGGGTTCTGGACAACCCTGGACGACCGCCAGTCGGTTGACTTCGTCAATGACGGAATGGGCGGTGTCATCAACGAGGTCACTGTTCAGTCGACGGAGACATTCGGCATTGAGGCAGGCGGGGATTTTGACATCACGGATCATCTGAACGTAAGTGGAAATGTGACCTTGCGCGACCATCAATTCACCGGTGACAGCAATAACGGCAATGAGCTGCGCCGTCAGCCCAAAGTGATTTTTAACGCCGGATTAAACTATGACGACGGCAGGCTGGACGGGTCGATCTTCTATAATTACCGCGGCGATAACTTCGCCAATGACGGCAATACGGTCGAACTTGAGGGTTATAGTCTTGTCAGGGCCGAGGCAGGATATACACATGAACTCGCAAATGACCGGTCCGTACGGCTCAGTGTCAATGTCTTCAACCTTCTGGATTCCGACGGCGTTACAGAGGGTTCACCGCGTCAAGGCAATATGCAGACCGGGGGTCAGGATTTCTTCGTAGGTCGTCCGATCCTGCCGCGACGGATTACGTTGCGCGCGGCCTACAATTTCTAGATCCGGATTGAGTCGGGGCGAAAAACAGACCATTGCCCCGGCCCGGGTCCCGGATGCTTCCGGCAGGCCTATCAAAAACGGTCCCGTCTGGGGTATGCCCTTGATGAACGCTCCCGATTCAGGTGACTTGACATGAATGCACTCGATTATTCGGTCGTGGGTTTCTATCTAATCGGCCTGCTTTTTTTCGGATTTTTACTTCGCAAACAATCCGGTGAAGGGGATTATTTCCTTGGCGGCCGAAGCATTGGCTGGTTTCCTCTGACCCTCTCCACGATGGCAACCCAGCTCTCCGCGATTTCATTTATCTCTGCCCCGGCTTTTGTCGGCTTTCGTGAAGGCGGCGGGCTGAAATGGCTCACCTACGAGTTTTCTGTGCCGCTGGCCATGATCCTGGTGATGTTCGTAATTTCTCCGGCCCTGTACCGCTCGGGCTTTGTCAGCATCTACCAATTCCTGGAGGCACGATTGGGACGTTCAACGCGCATGCTGGTCAGCATTTCGTTTCAGGTCATCAGGGCCTTCGGCACAGGCATCATGGTTTACGCGATAGGGCTGATTCTCGACGCGGCTCTGGGTATTCCTTTTTGGCAATCGGTTGTCATTATCGGTGTCATTACGCTGATTTACTCCGCCTCGGGTGGCATGAAAGCCGTCGTGTATGGCGACGCATTGCAAATGGCTCTGATCTTCGGCGGGCTTGTGCTGGTTGCCGCATTCGCGCTTGCAGAAATTGGCGGCTTCCAGGCTTTCTGGCATCAGGTGGATGCAGACCGGCTCACTGCGGTTGATTTCAGTTCCCTCGGTTTTTCCGGTGATGAATTCGGCTTCCTGCCCATGGTGTTCGGTGGGTTTGTTCTCTACGCCTCTTACTATGGCTGCGATCAGACGCAGGCGCAGCGCATCCTGTCATCGCAGAATATGGATGGGGCGCGGCGCATCCTGCTTGCCAATGGTTTATTGCGGTTTCCGCTCGTGGTCCTTTACTGCTTTGCGGGCCTGATGATTGGCGTCGCCGTGGCGAACAGCCCGGAGCTCTTGGCCAAAATTCCGGCTGACAAGCCTGATTACATGATGCCTGTCTTCATCCTGGAGCGATTGCCCAACGGTCTGATCGGGATACTCTTTGTCGCGATCACGGCGGCGGCGATGTCTTCGTTAAGCTCAACGGTGAATTCCCTCGCTGCGGTGACGCTGGAGGATTTGTCGGTACTTGGCCTGAAACCGGGATCCGACGCAGGGAAACTGAACTGGGCCCGGGGCCTGTCAATTTTCTGGGGGGTGGTCATTTTGATTTTATCAGCGTTCGCCGGCTCAATCGCACCTACCGTTATTGAGGCCATCAACAAAATCGGATCAACGCTTTACGGACCAATTCTCGCCATCTTTCTGATTGCTATTCTGTTTCGAAATGTCAGTGCGGCAAGTGTTAATATCGGGCTTCTGCTCGGCGTGGCGCTGAATTTGTATCTCTGGCTTTTTGAACCGCAGGTTTTCTGGATGTGGTGGAACCTGATCGGTTTTGTCGTCACCATCAGCGTCGCCGTTGTTGTCTCCACGGTTGCGGGCTTAGCTGTTGACGAGAGCGCCCCGCTTGAGCGAGAGCAAACCGCTGTTATCTCCAAGGTTGCGGGCTTAGCTGTTGAGGCTCGTCGGATGATACTCATTCTTGGCGGGTTTTTCCTGGTTATGATTGCTTTTAGTGTCGCAATAGGCATGGTTGGGGCAAACCCCGGGCCATGAGTCGCGAGCAGAGAAAACACATACCTGCAGTCCTGTTTCGTACCGGTGTTTCCTCATACAGCCTGGCCGGGGTGCTGCCACCCGGCCGTTTGCCTGAAACGCAACCGCAGGGGCGCACAATTATTCCCGGTGCGGGAAAAGCGGCAGTGGGGATGGCAGCTTGTCGGTATGATTGGGGCAGGCCATCTGTCACCGGACAAAACCGGTCTCTGGGGTGCTTCAGGGAGCGCGGCCCTGATGTGGCCAGCCTTCGCCGGGCGCATTGTATTTACGATCTGTTCGAAGTTTCGGGCGATCTCATCATAAATAACAGGTCCGACCCGGACCAATGTCAACGATATGCGTATCGTACCGCTGGAAAGAAATGACACGCAGTTTAAGCAAAAAAGCACGGGATATCCTGCTCCTGAATGATCACGGCGGATACACGGTACCGGCTGCCGAACTCTATCCCTATCAGTGGAATTGGGACTCAGCCTTTGTCGCGCTTGGATTCGCGGTTTTTAACCATGACCGTGCCTGGCAGGAGCTTGAAACCCTGTTTAGCGGGCAATGGGATGACGGGTTCCTGCCACACATCATCTTCCATGTGGACGATTCGGGTTATTTCCCCGGGGCGGCAGTCTGGGGGACAAATAAAACGCCCCAAACCTCCGGAATTACACAACCGCCTGTCGCCGCCAGTGTCACACGCTGGCTGCTCAATACAAACGAGAAAATCGGCAAAGCCCGTGCAGCCGCGCTCTATCCGAAACTTTTAGCCTGGCATCGCTGGTTTCACACATACCGTGATCCGTTGAAAAACGGGCTCGTTCTTTGCGTCCATCCCTGGGAGAGCGGGCGTGACAATTCTCCGGAGTGGGACGCTCCTGCCGCCCGGGTCGACACATCATCCGTCGAGCCGTACCGGCGTCGCGACCTGGCATTGGTCGATCAGGGTATGCGCCCCAGCAATCAGGAATACGACCAATATATCGCGCTTTTGCAGCACGGCCGCAGCCAGAACTGGAATCACGCCGCCATTGCAGATACCGGACCGTTTCGTGTATTTGATGTTGGCATGTCGATGATCCTGCTACGCGCGAACCGGGATCTTCTGGCACTCGCCGACAGGTTCGGCACATCCGAAGAATGCGAAGAACTTCAGGCGAGAATAAAGCTCAGCGAAGATAATATCCATTATCTATGGAGCGACGCGATCGGTGCCTATGGCTCTCGCGACGCCAAAACCGGCAATCACTTCGAGATGGTAACGAGCGCTTCTTTTCTGGCTTTTTACGCCGGTGTTGGGGGTGACCGGGAGCGTGCCGCCCTGATGGCGAATTTCGAGCGGATCGACGGAATGGTGCGCTACATGATGCCGAGTTTCGACCCGGCGCATCCGAAATTTGATCCCATCCGCTACTGGTGTGGTCCGATCTGGGCCGTGGTCAACAAGATGATCGCCCTTGGCCTGATCGAGATGGGACATACCAAAGCGGGTCAGCGCATTGTTCGCGACACCTGCTCCATAATCGAACAGTCCGGTTTTCGGGAATCCTATTCACCGGTGACCGGGGAAGGAACCGGCGGATCGGACTTTTCATGGACGGCGGCCATATGGCTGCACTTGTCGGAAAATCGGTCGGCAACCTCGCCAGGGGTGGCGGTGCCACATAAGCTGGAGCCGGAATGATGGGTGCAGCAACATATCCTGGCGGAATTGAAGCGGGCGGGACCGGGTTTATCCACGCAGTAAAACGGAGCCTGCATGGGATGACAGGAACATGCGTTGGGTCAATTCCGGCCCGGGATTCGGATCACACCAAAAAGCGGATCACGGGGCACGATAGACCGCCAGCACGACGACCTGAGGAGGTGTGATGGCCTTGCAGTATGCCTGGATATTTTCTAAATCAGCCAATCGGAACAGTCAGCCTTTTTATACCGGAACAATTTCGCAGTCCTTGTCGGCAAAGCACACCCTGTCGCGCAGCCTGTTCCCGTGCATATTGCGTTATCCGGATATCTTCCTCTCAATCATCCAGACACGGTCCTTACCGAAATACATGTCTTCATCCAGAAAATATGTCGGCAGGCCAAATGCACCGCGATCCACTACAGCTTGAGTTGCGGCGGCCAGCTTGTCCTTTATGGCCTGATCCCGTGTCGCGGCAACCAATGCCTCACCGTTCAATCCCGCTCCATTCAAAACGGTTGTCAATACCTCCGGATCGCTGATATTCATGTCGTCTTCCCAGACAGCTTTAAACACGGGCTCAACGAATCTGTCATGAACTCCGGCATCCTGCGCGGCAATGGCCGTGCGCATGGACAACAGGGTTTTGACCGGAAAAGCGGAATTAAACCTGAATTTTGTCAGGCCGTAATCCTCAATGAAACGCTTGATCTCAAGCTGCATGTAGGCCATTCTGTTGGCGCATTGCCCGTGCGCCATCCATGGTGGCCTGTTATGGGTCAGCTTGAAAATTCCACCGATCAACACAGGGTGCTCCCTGACTGTCAGACCTGTGCGCCCGGATACGTCTTTTAACGCTTCCCGGGCAAAATAGACATTCGGGCTCCCGAAATCATAATAAAAATCCAATATCGCCATCAGCGTATCTCCTTTACCATTTTTCCCTCCAGGGTCTCAGATCAAGTTCAAAAGTCCATGCATTGGGGGGTTGCTTATGGAGGTACACGTAGTTCGCTGCGATGTCATCCGGTGATAAAATTCCATCAGCCTTGCGCATACCGTCCACATCGGGAACATTTTCGCGGATGAAGGTGCCGTCGATCATGCCGTCAATAATCGTGTGCGCCACATGGATATTTTTCGGTCCCAATTCGCGGGCACAGGCTTGAGCCAGGGCCCGGAGCGCATGTTTGGCCCCGGCAAAAGCGGCATAACCGGGATTGCCGCGAATCGAAGCGGTGGCGCCTGTAAAAATTATTGTGCCGCACTTTCGCCTGATCATGTGCGGGGCGACGTTGTGGACCATCAGAAACCCTGCAAAAGCCGCCATTTCCCAGACCTTGCGATAGACCCGCGGTGTGGTCTCTGCGATACCGAAGTTGACATTCGCGCCAATGTTAAAAACCGCGACTTCAACAGGGCCGATACCGGCCTCAATCTCCGCGACGAGTTCCGCCATGGCGTCTTCGTCGCGCGCATCGCACCCCCTGGCCGTGGCCTTGAACCCCATATCCCGAATGGTTTGTGCGGACGTTTCCAGCTTGTCCCGGTGACGCGGACGGCGGACAAGCACGCTGTGCAGGCCTTCTGCGGCAAAGGCCCTTGCAACGGCGCTGCCGGTGTCATCCCCGGCACCGATGATGAGACAAATCTGATCCATGGGACTCCCATATTTCATGTGCGCCTTCCTGCATATGGAATATGCAAAGACACTGGATGCTTTTTTCATGTGACGCGACTATATCGCTATCATACAATGCCGCAGGGCGGATTCATGAGTGAAATACACCCCGGGTTTCAAAGCCTCATTGACGCATTGAAGCGCGACGAAGACAGATTTACCGGATATGTGCCCGTCGGCTGGATGCAGGGCCGCACGGCCTATGGCGGTGTATCGACGGCTATGGCTCTCGCCGTTGCAAAGGCCAGGTTTCCCGGCTTGGCACCGCTGCGTTCCCTGCAAATGGGGTTTGTCGGCCCGGTCGGGGAACAGCCCGTTTTTTCGCCATCTGTGCTGCGACAGGGACGCAATGTTACAGTCGTCGGCGTCAATGTGGAATCCGGTGGCAGATTGTGCGGGCGTCTTACACTGTTTTTCGGTGCAAGCCGCAAATCCGCCTTGAGCGAAACCCTTACAGCGCCGGATGCTCCCGAGCCTGAAACCGTCGAGCCGTTCACACCACCTGCCATGCGCAGATTTGTACCCGTCTTTTTCCTGCGTTTTGACACGCGGCTGATTGAAGGTCACAGACCGATGACGGGGGCAAAAGACGGCTATATGCGCCTGTGGTCACGGCATGAAGACCCGGCCTCACGCGACGGGATTTTATCCTTCATCGCCCTTGCCGACGCTTTGCCGCCTGCCGCCGCGCCGAAGTTGACAACATTCGGGCCTGTGTCTTCCATGAACTGGCAGCTCAACATCCTGACTCCGGAGTTGGCGACCCGCGACGGATGGTGGCATGTGGAAACACGACTATCTGCCGGACAGGACGGCTACTCCGCACAGATTATGCGATACTGGAACACAGACGGTACCTTGATCGCCGAGGGCACTCAATCCGTTGCCCTTTTCGTGTAGGCGGTCTCGTCGTGGGCAAACCGCTTGTGCCTGAAACGCCGTCACCGATTAGCAAGGTTCCAAAAATGCTGACCGGCGAGGGGCTATATAATCAATCCGGCATGGGACAAATGGGCTTTGACCTTGGGGTATGGGACGAAACGATCACTTTTTCGGTCATTTTTATGCTTTCCGAAAACGTCCTGTTGCCTGCCGGTTTTCGAGATGCCGGAGAGCTTTAATTTGCGCTGGCTTCCAAACTGAAAGCGTGAATGACCATTATTTCTTCGGAAAGCACGTCCATCACCGCACGGTGCCTGACCAGTCTGTTCATGCCGTGAAAGGCGTCAGAGATAATCACAACATGGAAATGGCTCTCACCTGAACCCAGCACATCCAAATGGGCTTTGGCCCCGGCATGGCCTGTATGTTTGTGGCTCTCGTCAATGACGTCAAGATGCGACGGATTAAACGCCGTTTGGAGTTTTTCCTTGATTGCAGTGGCGATTTTGCCCATCCTGTACCATCCTTCTTTCATTACCGACACGCACTATATAGGTCCGATGACAGACAATTTCAGCTATAAACCCAAAGGGATAGATATCAGGGTCAACAAGGGCAAAAAAAACTCCAAGCCTGACGAAAGCCCCTGCGAATGGGCCGACTGTACCAATATGGGCAGTTGCAAGGCCCCGAAGAGCCCGGATCGCCTGCGTGACTATTATAATTTCTGCACGGCACATGCGCAGGAGTATAACCGGAACTGGAATTTCTTCTCCGGTATGACCGATGAGGATATTTCCGAATGGCAGGCAGGCGCACGGCATGGTCATCGCCCGACTTGGGATATGCGCAAAAACACGTCTGAATGGTGCAGGGGCCGGCAAAAACGCCGCGCCGGTCATACGGCCGCCACAGCCGAAGGTTATAATATTCTTGATGAGGGCAAGGACAGAATTGTCCCCGAAACACCCCGCCGTCGCCTGTCCGAAATGCAGATCAAGGCGCTCAATGATATGGGGCTGGATGATACGGCGACGAAAGCGGATGTGCGCAAACGCTATACTCAACTGGTTAAACAACTCCACCCTGATGTCAATCAGGGTAATCGCAATACCGAAGAAAGTTTCCGGCGCGTGGTCAGAGCCTATAAAATCATTAAAACGACCGAGCTCGGTTAAGCACGAGATACTCCCATGCCAGACAGCCAATTCCCTATTCCGGCCCCGGATATTACGGTCAATGCGCGGGAGGCCTTCGGTATTGGTTTCGACATGAAGGTTTCTGCCTTCAGCAAAGCCTGCGAATATGTGCCGCCGATTGATGATGCCTATATTTTCGATGATCAGACGACCCAGGCGATTTGTGCCGGTTTTGCGTATAATCGTCGTGTCATGGTGCAAGGCTATCACGGGACGGGAAAATCGACCCATATCGAACAGATTGCTGCGCGGTTAAACTGGCCGCTTGTACGGATGAACCTCGACGGTCATGTGAGCCGGATTGATCTGGTCGGAAAAGATGCGATTGTTCTCAAAGACGGCTTACAGGTGACAGAATTCCGCGAAGGGCTTCTCCCCTGGGCTTTGCAAAACCCGGTCGCGTTGACGTTTGATGAATATGATGCCGGACGCCCGGATGTGATGTTCGTGATTCAGCGCGTCCTGGAAGCGAGCGGGAGTTTGACATTACTCGATCAAAATCGTGTGATTTCCCCCCACCCGGCCTTCCGGCTGTTTGCAACGACCAACACGGTCGGTCTTGGCGATACGAGCGGGCTCTATAACGGTACGCAACAAATTAATCAGGGACAAATGGACCGCTGGTCAATCGTAACGCAGTTGAACTATTTGTCCCACGACAAGGAAGAAGCCATCGTGCTCGCCAAATCTCCGGCTTATGACAACGAGGTCGGCAGGGAGACCGTCGCCGCCATGGTGCGCGTCGCCGACATGACTCGTAACGCCTTTATCGGCGGGGATATTTCCACTGTCATGAGCCCGCGCACAGTTATCAACTGGGCCGAGAATGCGTGCATATTCGGTGGTGACATTGGCCAAGCCTTCCGCCTCACATATCTCAACAAATGTGATGAGCTTGAGCGCCCGATTATTTCCGAATTTTACCAACGTGCCTTTGCAGAGGAATTGCCCGAAAGTGCGGCGACCGTCATGGTGGCATAGTGACCGCAATCGATCCTGCGAATTGATTGCAACACACCCTCTTCATCGTCCGCGATGCAGGGCTGACGAACAATGACTGACCCTTCCCCGCAAGACGAGTTCAAACGCGCGTTGGGCGCGGCAACCCGGGCGATTTCCGGTGAACCGGAGCTGGAGATCAGTTTTGGCGGGGATATGGCCGGAATCGTGAGCGATCAGATGATACTGCCGGGTTTACCCAAAAGGACGAGTGCGCAGGCGCTCGCCAAGGCGCGGGGCGAGGCGGATGCGCTGGCGCTCAGGATTGCGCTTCACAATGCGGATATACACCGACAGGTGCAGCCCATGGCCGGGGATGCGCGGATGATATTCGAGGCACTGGAACATGCGCGCATTGAATCCGTTGGCGCGAAGCATCTGTCCGGCCTCGGCGACAATCTCATGGCCGCCCTGGATCATCGCGGGCGGCGCAAGGGTTTTCACGAGGAGGATTTGTCTCCTGACGAAGCGCCTCTGTCTGAAGCCATCGGCTATTTTGCCCGCGAGATTTTCATGGAGCGTGAGTTGCCGGATGGTGTGTCCGGTATTATGGACGTGCGCCGTGAAGAGATTGAATGTACGGGACTTGAACGGTTCAAAGCGCTCAAAGAACTGATCCACGATCAGAAAGCGTTTGGCAAGGAGGCCCATGAACTTTTGCGCGATTTCGATCTCGGTGACAATATATCTGACCCGTCCGGGCAGGAGGGCCCGGATAATGAATCCCGCGACAATGAAGACAATCAGCAGCAACCCGACCAGGCCCCTGACACGCCGCGCGAGGCACAACAGGGACAGACAGAGGTCTCTGATGCCGACGCGGTTGAGGATGGCGAGTCTGTCCCGCAGGATATTGTTGACGCCGAAACCATGGATGGAGACGGTGATGACAGCGAACCGTCGCCGGAGAATGTCGTGCAACGGGCCGCGCTGCCCAATGCCGCGCCGCCTTATTCCGTCTACACCACGACGCATGACGAAATGCTCAGGGCCGAAGACCTGTGCGATATGGAAGAGCTGGAACGCCTGTACGGCTATCTCGACGGGCATATGTCGGGACTGTCTTCGGTCGTTTCGCGTCTGGCCAATCGCCTGCAGAGACGTCTGTTGGCCCAACAACAACGCTCATGGACGTTCGATCTCGAAGAAGGTCTGCTGGATACAAACCGCCTGACGCGGGTGATTATCGACCCAATGCTGGGTCTGGCTTTCAAGGAAGAGAAGGAAACCGAATTTCGCGACACGGTTGTGTCAATTTTGATCGACAATTCCGGTTCCATGCGCGGGCGACCGATTATGGTCGCTGCTATCTGTGCCGATATTATGGCTCGAACATTGGAGCGTTGCGGGGTCAAGGTGGAAATTCTGGGCTTTACAACGCGGGCCTGGAAAGGCGGCAAGAGCTTTCAGCACTGGATGGGTACGAACAGGCCAAGGAACCCGGGACGGCTCAATGATCTCCGCCATATAATTTACAAGGGCGCGGATATGCCGTGGCGACGAGCCAAACGCAATCTTGGTCTCATGATGCGCGAAGGTCTTCTCAAGGAAAACATTGACGGGGAAGCGCTTGAATGGGCTTTTGCCCGGCTCAATGCCCGACCCGAACAGCGCCGCATCCTGATGGTCATTTCCGATGGTGCCCCGGTTGACGACGCCACACAAAGCCAGAACACGTCGGGCCTGTTGGAAAATCACTTACACATGGTCATCAACATGATCGAAAACCGTTCAGAAGTCGAGCTTGTTGCCATAGGTATCGGTCATGATGTCAAAAGATGGTATCGTCGCGCGGTCACGATCACGGATGTCGAACAGCTCGGCGGGGCCATGACGGAGAAACTCGTTGAGCTGTTTGATGAAAATTCAAAGTAGTCGGCCAAACAAAAGTGCCGCCGCTGTATCCAGTTGGAAATAGATCTGGAAACCGGGAAGCCATACCCGTTTCCCTCCTTTGTGATTTGGCACCGGCTGGTTGAACCTCTCTGCCAGGCGCTCTGCAGATGGTTCCGTCGCGCCCGGAACATGACCTTCGGATTTGAAGCCTTGCCGGGCAAGCGCCGCGCGGTTCGTCGTACCGGAACAGGCCTGTTCCGCCGGAAATGGACCGCCGTGCATACCTTAAGCAGGCGAGGCAGGTAGGGCGCTTTGCCTTTGTTTGCGGGCCGGACAGGCACATGCCGCCCCACACAGCCCGCGCCATCACTGCGCTAAAAGCCCTTGTAGTCGAGGTACGATTTAAACCCCTTCCTCAACCGGCGCACCAGGGAACAAGTCATGCGACAGCAGCCTGATGTTTCGCCTCAAGTTCGGTTTGACGCGCGGACTCTCCCCGGATTTTTACGGCTGATTCAATATCGCCAAAGAAATCAATACTGCCTCCCTTCAAGACCATACCCTTGGTGCAGCCGAGTTTTTTCACTATGTCCATACTATGTGTGGCGATGACTATGCCTCTGCTTTTGTCAACAAAGTCCTGCATCCTGGTTGCCATTTTCTCTCTGAATGCCGTATCCCCACCTCCGACCCACTCGTCAAGTAAAAGTATAGCTACATCCGGGGCTATCAGCGCCGAGAGTGCAGCAGTCAACCGCCCCCGCATACCACTTGAATAAGTGTTTACTGAATCGTAAATCGCATCTCCAATGTCCATAAAATCCAACATTTCAGGAATGATCTTTTTTATCTCTGAGAATGTTTTTCCCATTTGAAGGCCGCGCAAATATATATTCTCCATGCCTGTGGCGCGAAAATCCATACCCATCTTGGTATCAAACATACCGTAGGTTCCGCCGCTAATATCAACAACACCTCCCGTCGGCTTGTAAATTCCGGCCAAGACCCGCATCAAAGTCGTCTTGCCTGCACCGTTATCCCCCATAATACATATTACGTCGCCTTCAAACATTTCAAAGCTGATATTGTGTAGAAGCGTTCTTTCACCCCGAATGGGTTTGTATGTGTACAGCCGGGAAAAAAACTGTAAAGGATTGCTTGTCGATAACTTTCGGTTCTCATGAGCGGGAATCGTCAGGGACACATCTCGACAACGTATGAGGTAGCCAGACATAAATCAGCTCAAGTAATCCAGAATACGACCAAGTGTGCGAATCTCCGGTACATCAAGATGGCGGTCAGAACGACAACTGTCGTTGATACACCGACGAATGTCCATGTGTAAGTCGTGATCTCATTACCCAATAGAGGCGCTCTCATCAACTCCAGATAGTGATAAAATGGATTGTAATCCACAAAGGGCGCTACAAGCTGCCTTCTTCTGCTGCCGCTTCTAAAACCCCCGGGTATCCAGATTATCGGTGTAGCCAGAAAAACGACCCTTGTAATTGCTGATGAAAATTCACCGAGATCCTTGAATCGTGAGCCTATGGTGCCGACTATGATGGTAAAGAAAAAACCCGTCACCATGACGATGAACAGCCCCAGAAACGACATCAGAAAATAGGGCGAATCTATGGTCTTGAAATACAGTACAACAGCGACAATCAAGATGGACAGATGCAAAAATTTCACCAGCAAATCAAGATGATCCGACAGAACAGCATCAGTATGCGAATATTCACAGCTGAACAGAAGTGGCTTACTCCGCTCGAATACGGTGAATGAGCCAGTCAAATAACCGCCCAGAAGAGTCCAAAAGATATAACCGACTGCCAGGTGAGGAATA
Organism: Hyphomonadaceae bacterium; assembly: GCA_014324115.1. Taxonomy (GTDB): domain Bacteria; phylum Pseudomonadota; class Alphaproteobacteria; order Caulobacterales; family Maricaulaceae; genus JACOMS01. The sequence goes on along the minus strand of JACOMS010000002.1, from coordinate 10,227 downwards.
AATTCCTCAAGTGAAACACTCGAAAGCCCGGCGAAGAGTATACCTATAATGGCGATAAAACAAAGCGGTCTGAAATACATCCAGAAAAGCCCACCAAATGTCTGGCGGTACCCGATCAGTAGTTTGAACAATATCGGGGCGATCCACCTCTTGAATTTTCTGACCGAGCTAAAAGAATGTTTTAAAAGCAGCATGCCGGCATTTTCCAGACAATGAAATGAGTCTGTGAAGAATCACCACTCAAGATCCCGCAATGCCAAAAGACAGTCCCGCAATCCATGCAAAAATCATTCATTCACACGGGCATTTGTAAAGCCATCACTGCGATGTTACAAGTTTTTCTGCCCGCAACGTACCACATCCGGAAGTCGACAGGCGCGTGAGTTTAAAATTTCCAGGCAGTCCGGTATAACCAATGACATGGATATAAATACCCCGTAACCCCGGAAGACCGGAATGTAAAAACAAGACTGTTGCGAATTTATTCGGATTCGCCGGGATTTTGGGGTTTGCGCCGTTTCCGGGCTTGGTGAGCGGGTGTTTGGTACTGATGACCGCACTCTCCGGCCCGAAACCCTGCTTGACGATCCGGTGTCGCATGGCCTTCGTTTGCGGGCCGGGCAGGCACATGCTCCACAGACCTTCGCCATCGCTGCGCCGGAAGTCGCCCCTTCACTCATACAGCAATCGCACTTCACACTAAAAATCCAGGGGGTCCTGGAGGTGTTCAATTTGTCTCCGTCTGGTTGGCGCTACTGCTCTCAAGTTTTTGAGCGAGAGCCGCAGCCATAAATTCATCCAGATTTCCGTCAAGCACACCTGGTACATCGGATGTTTCAACATGAGTGCGTAGATCTTTAACAAGTTGATAAGGTTGCAAAACATAAGATCTGATTTGGTGCCCCCAGCCAATTTCGGATTTGGAGTCGGCCTGCGCCTGCGCTATCGCCTCCCTTTCCTGTAATTCCCGTTCATAGAGTCTCGCGCGGAGCATGTCCCAAGCCTGCGCCCTGTTTTTGTGCTGGGAACGGTCATTTTGGCATTGCACAACAATGCCTGTGGGCAGGTGCGTGATCCGCACCGCGCTGTCGGTTTTATTGACGTGCTGCCCACCGGCCCCCGAAGCGCGATAGGTGTCGATTCGGCAATCGCTTTCATTAATGTCAATTTCTATGGCGTCATCGACTTCCGGATAAACCCAGACGCTTGCAAAGCTGGTATGGCGGCGCGCATTGGAGTCATAGGGTGAAATACGCACCAGGCGGTGAACGCCGGACTCGGTCTTCATCCAGCCAAAGGCGTTTTCACCCCTAACTTTCAGAGTCGCGGATTTAATACCCGCATCATCGCCCGCCAGCTCTTCCAGAAGATCAACTCTCATCCCTCGTGCATTCGCCCAGCGCATATACATACGCAGGAGCATTTCCGCCCAATCCTGCGCTTCCGTTCCGCCGGCACCGGAATGAATTTCGACAAAACAGTCATTGGCGTCCGCTTCGCCGGACAGTAGGGCTTCAAGTCCGGCCTTAGCCGCCTCGGATTTCAAATCGGACAAAAACGCCGCAAACTCCTCAACGAGCGCCTCATCCTCTTCCATTTCTGCCAGTTCAATCATCTCAACCGTGTCGGAAAGAGACGTGGAAATTGACGTTATTTTCCCAAACGCCGTTTCGAGGCGATTGCGCTCCTGCATCAATTTCCGTGCCTGTTGTGGGTCACTCCAGAATTCAGTATCTTCGGCGAGTGCATTCAGCTCAGCCAGACGCTTTTCTGATGTGTTCCAGTCAAAGACGCCTCCTCAGCAATTCCAGTGATTGCTCAATATCTTGACTCAACTGTTCTATGTCGGCGCGCATGAATTTAGTTTGTTCTGCAATGTCAGAGAGTTGACTTAATACAAGCCGTCGTCAAGTTCATCCTTGATAATATCCCTTACCGGGGGTTCAACATCACCGGCCGGGACTTCCGGATCGGGAATTGGAGACCCTTCGTCGTAGGCAGGACTCGCAGATATTGGGGCAACGCTGGTCCCGCTATCTGCCCACTCATTGTCGGAGTCCAATCCGCCCCTGCCAAAATAGCTACCATTGCCCGACCATACCCGGATTTTGGAAGATAGCTCACCGACCCTGGGTTCGGTGCCCGGTTTGAAGGCCTCAAGGATGAAGTCCGGAGCACCTATATACGAGGGCTCGCCCGTGTGGCGATTGACAGGCGCAAGTGTCACACCTTCGGGAATACGGAACGGCACAACGGGTTCACCTTCCATGGCCACCTGCATAAAATCCTTGAAAATCGGCGCGGCCAATCGACCGCCGGCCTCATCATTCAAAGGACGCGGCGTGTCATATCCGACATAGATCCCCACGACGAGATCCGGCGAAAAGCCGATAAACCACGCATCCATATAATCATTCGTTGTACCGGTTTTGCCGCCGATCGGGCGGCCCAGACCGCGGGCCCGCGTCCCTGTGCCGTTGTCAATGACACCCTGGAGCATGTAGACAATCTGATAGGCCGTAACAGGATCAATGACCTCTTCGCGTTCATCCGGAAGATCCGGTGGCGGCAGGTTGTCCCATTGCTCCACCTGACACACAGTGCAGGGCTCATCGCCATGCAGATATATGGTTTCGCCGGATCCCGCCTGAACCCGATCAAGAATGCGCGGCTCAATCCGTTTTCCACCGTTGACCAGCATTGAGTAGGCCGTTGCCATACGTACAAGAGTCGTTTCCCCGGCCCCCAGTGCCCAGCTCAGTTCCGGCCTGGGATCATCATAAATGCCGAGGGCCCGGCTTATACCCATGACAGGCGCCATGCCGATTTCGTTGGCAAGCCGAACGGTCATGGTATTATGGGATTTCTCAAGCCCCAGACGAAGAGTACTCAACCCGTAAAAGCGCCCTTCCCTGTAATTACCGGGTTTGTAAAAACGCTCGCATTCGTTTTCCAAAGCCTCACCCGGTATCGGCTGCCCGTTCCCGGACACACTGTGCCGCTCAAGCGCACCGTCCTCATCTTCATTGCAGTCAACATCCTGACGCCCGATCACAAATGGTGCATCCAGCACCCGGCTGGTTGGCGTGTACCCTTCCAGAAGAGCTGCTGCATAGACAAACGGCTTAAAAGAAGACCCCGGCTGTCGGTAGGCCTGAATAGCACGATTAAACTGGCTTTGCGCAAAACTGTAACCGCCCACCAGTGCCAGTACGCGACCCGTATGCGGATCCATGGCGATCAATCCGCCATTGGCCTGCGGAATCTGCCGCAGCGCATATTTGTCATCTTCTACCGGCTCGACCAGAATGATGTCTCCGGCTTTGACGATATTGCTGACCTTGGTCGGGGCCTCACCTTTTGCCCCATCGGCTTTGATCGGTGCCGCCCACCTGACACCATCCAGATTCAGAGTGCCCGTCGGCAAGCGTTCGTCTTCATCATTGAGCCGTTGGAATTCCAGTGATGCTGTGTCCGTTTCGGCTTCCTGAACCAAAGCCACGCGCCACTTATCCAGATCCGGCGGCGCTTCATAAGCATCAATGCGGGTCTTCCAGTTATCAAAGTTCTCAAACCGGCCCAGCGGCCCGCGATAGCCGTGACGGCGATCATACTCTTCAAGACCTCTGCGCAAGGCCCGACGCCCGGCCAGCTGCATCTCCGTGTCCAGGGTTGTCCGGATCGACAAGCCGCCTTCGTACAGCTCATCTTCACCGTATGTCGAGAAGATGTGTTTGCGCACCTCTTCGACAAAATACTCGGCGGCCAGATATTCCTCGCCGCTGAGACGGTCGACAACGACCAGATCACGCTCCTTCGCGGTCTCCGCATCGTCCTTGGTCACATAACCGTCATCCACCATCCGGTTGAGCACATAGTTGCGCCGGGTTAATGCCCGTTCTTTGTTGTTTTCGGGATTGTAATTGTTCGGGGCCTTGGGCAGGACGGCCAGAAATGCCGCCTCGTGCAGTTCCAGATCCTTCATGGGCTTTCCGAAATAGTTCAGCGAAGCCGCTGCAATACCGTAAGCCCGACGACCAAAGTAGATCTCATTCAGATAAAGCTCCAGAATGTGATCTTTGTCCATGGCTTTTTCAATGCGACGCGCAATCACGATCTCCCGCATTTTGCGGTCAATCGTTCGCTGATTTCCAACCAGAAAAACCTTGGCGACCTGTTGGGTAATCGTTGACCCACCCTCTAATCTTCGACCTTGAAGTTTGTTACCGATGTTGGAAATCATAGCCCTGGCGAAGCCGCGCCTGTCAAAACCGTCATGCTCATGGAAGCGCTGGTCCTCTGCGGCAACAAAGGCATGTTGCACCCGCTTCGGGATGGTCTCAATCGGAACGAAAATTCGGGCTTCCCTGGAATATTCCGCGATCAGCTTGCCGTCACCCGCGTGGACACGGGTCATGACCGGCGGCTTGTATTGTGCCAGCACCTCAATACCGGGCAAATCACGCGTGGCTCGCAGAAAATAGATGATAGCGAAAATTGTCATCGCAACGCCAATGAAAATTCCGGCCAGCAGAACCCAGCGGAAGTAATTCCAGAATGTTTTCAGACGCACACTTGCCATATGAATCTCGCTTAAGGCTGCGGTTGCTTCCTGCCAGGCCCGGAACCGGGCATGAATGCAGCCGGGGCCAAATCATGTGGGACTCAGGACTGTATAGGGGCGGCTAAAGTCCAAGTCACGGATTTTGATGCGCAAAGTAACCGTCAATCGCAGTTTTGACCTGTTTCAATACTTTCTGTCGATGTGTCGATGATTTCAATAATGCTTCATCTGTCCCATTGGACAGGAACCCAAGTTCCAAAAGCACGGCAGGAACATCGGGGGCCAGCAACACAAAAAATCCGGCGCGGCGGTGTGAATTATTCACAAGTGTTGTTACACTGGAAATATCCTGAAGCAGTCGTTTGGCGAAAATATCCGATTGACTGCGGGTTTTTCGTTGCGCCAGGTCCACAAGAATATCACCCACAGGGTCGCTGTGTTCAGAGAGATCAACATCCATAATCCAGTTCTGGGTCACGATAATATCTTTTGATCGTTTCCTCGCCCGATCTGCCAGCGTGTAGACTGACGCGCCGCGGACAGATTTTCTTCCGGCGGAATCAGCGTGCAAAGATATGAACAGATCCGCGTTGCGGGCGCGGGCAATGCGGGTGCGCTCTTCATGTTCGACATAGCTGTCATCTGAACGTGTCAGGATGACATCATAACGACCGGATGTTGCCAGCAGTTCCTTCAGCTCCTGTGCGGCTTTGAGCGTAATCGTTTTTTCGTAGGTCCCTTTCATGCCAATGGCTCCCGGATCACGGCCGCCGTGGCCGGGATCAATAACGATCACATATTTGCGCGGCGCGGCGCGGGGGCCCGGAGGCCGAAGACGCGGATAGGGTACGCCGGCGAAATAGCGGGGTCCACCTGTGTAAACCTGCCGTTCCACGGACCTGACCGGGCCCGCCGGATTTTGAATATCCAGCCTTTCTCCCCTGATATTCAGGATCAGGCGTCGGCCGTCTGCGTCGTGAGACGTCAACTCGGCCTCTTCCCGTAAATCGTAGACCAGACGGAAGGTCTGATCATCCTGTCTGGCAATACGCAGCTGTTCAACATGTCCCTGACCGTCATAATGGGTCTGCCCGGCCCTGAACGTCCCGGCATCAAGCTCAATGCCGGTTAATCTCACGTCAGCCACGACACGGTATTTATCACCGGGAATGAAGAACACACCGGCTTTGACCGGGTCTGTAAAATAATTTGTGATGACGGTATGCCCGGCCCTGGATGTATCATACTGTACGGCACTCAATACTGCTGCATGCGCCAAAGTCGCGCAAAACCAAAGACTTGCAGCCATAATCAGGGTATGAAAGACCTTCACTGTTTTCATTGAACGAACATTCCGCAGAGCAAACAGTCTCCCAGGTAGCCTTAAATCTGTTGCCATAAAGTTACCGCTGACAGGGAATTACGGTTTTCTGACAAAGTGCTTTCATTGACTGTCGTCAAACGCTACCGTTGGCCGTCGGCGGTTTGTGAACCGTGTTCCTGAACAGGCACCAATTCGGCACACACTTTAACGGGCTTTGCTACACAGGTACAATGCACACAGGTCATACATTGCTTTTGATACGCGCAGGCCTGTCCAGGCACGGGCCTGCCGCGTATTCATACACAAAAATGCATCACAAAATAAATTCGGGACCGTCATTACACCGCACCGCAGCCGTATGGGCGCGAACGCGCGGTGCTAGTCGTCCTGCTGGAGAGGTACATGACAAAAAGAATGCTTATAGACGCATCCCACCCGGAAGAAACACGGGTTGTAATCGTCAACGGGACACGCATTGAAGAGCTTGACTTTGAAAGCGCCGCAAAGCGCCAGCTGAGAGGCAATGTCTATCTGGCCCGCGTCACGCGCGTCGAGCCTTCATTACAAGCCGCGTTTATTGAGTATGGTGGAGACCGTCAGGGTTTTCTGGCTTTCAGCGAAATTCATCCCGGTTACTACCAGATCCCCCACGAAGACCGTATGGCTTTACTGAAGCAGGAAGAGGAGGAGAGTAAAAAAGACAAAGACGCCGAGTATGAAGATGATGAAACTGAAACTTCATCATCCCCGGACCCGTCCGGTGAGATTGATGAGCAGGAAATCACGGCCGAAAAGCGACTTCGTCGACTAAAACATCGCCGTTACAAAATTCAGGAAATCATCAAGCGCGGTCAGATCCTGCTCGTTCAGGTCGTGAAAGAAGAGCGCGGCAATAAAGGGGTCGCAATGACAACATACCTCTCCCTTGCCGGACGCTACTGCGTTTTGATGCCTAAAACCCCGCAGGGCGGCGGAATTTCCCGCAAAATTTCGAGCAAAGCGGACCGCAAGCGTTTGAAGGGGATTATGGCCGATCTGAATGTACCGCAAAGCATCGGCGTCATCGTGCGGACAGCAGGAGCGACACGAACCAGAGCGGAAATCAAACGCGACTACGACTATCTGTGCCGCCTTTGGGAAACAGTTCGCGAAACTACACTCAAATCCATTGCGCCGTCGCTGATCCATGAGGAAAGTGATCTTGTCAAGCGTTCCATTCGCGACCTTTACGACAAGGATATCAAGGAGGTTCTGGTTCAGGGAAAAGACGCCTATACAACAGCCAAATCCTTCATTAAAATGCTCATACCGAGCCATGCACAAAAGGTGAAAGCCTACGAGGACACTATCCCCCTCTTCCTCCGGTTTCAGGTTGAACAGCAGATGGAAAGCAGCCTTGATCCGGTTGTTCAGTTGAAATCCGGGGGCTATCTGGTCATCCACCCAACCGAAGCACTGGTGTCTATCGACATTAACTCCGGAAGATCAACCAGGGAGCGTGATGTCGAGTCGACGGCGCTGAAAACCAACCTGGAAGCGGCTGACGAAATCGCGCGACAAATACGCATTCGGGACTTGGCCGGACTGATCGTAATCGATTTCATCGACATGGATGAATACCGTAACAACGTTTCGCTGGAAAAAAGTATGCGCGACGCTCTGGCCAAAGACCGTGCGCGTGTACGGGCTGGAAAAATCTCGCAATTCGGCCTTATGGAAATTTCACGCCAGCGTCGCCGCCGCGGCCTGCTTGAGAGCTCCACGGAGTCCTGCACCCATTGTGGCGGTATCGGCCGTGAACTTACAGTGGAGTCGGTCGTCATGCGCGCTATTCGCACTGTCGAGAATGTCGGAGTGCGTGCGCGGGCCCGCAAGGTTCGTCTGAATATACACCCTGATATTGCAGCTTATATCTTCAACCATAAACGTGCCAAACTGGGGGAGATAGAATCGCGGTTCGGCATGACTTGTGAAATTTTGGCCCAACCTGAATATGTACGTGCCGATCACGAGGTCGAAATCATCGAAGCGGCAAAACAAAAAACCGACGACCCGCCGGGTGCGATCAGGGGGGACATTTTTGAAGAAGCCAGAGAAGATCGCAAACAGTCATATTCCGACTCCAGGTCCGGAAATAAAGGTAAAAACCCTGAAAGCGTGAGCAGGGACTCGAATCAGGACAAAGACCACCCCAAAGCATCAGACAGCAAACCTGATTCAAGTGACGGGAAGGAGGAGCGTGGCACATCAAAACACAGTCGCGGTCGCCGCGGTGGTCGCCGTCGTAAACCCGGTTCCGCATCCCCGGAAAATACGGCGATGGAGACACAGGGCAACACGCCCGAACAGGATGAAGACAAAGTGCCCGAACAGACTCTGGACGCACTGAAAGTTATTAACCCGGCGGGAGAGGCAAAGCCGGAAGCACAGGCTGAAATTCCCTCCCCAAATGCTGCCGGGACTTCGGAAACAGAGACCGTGGAGGCATCTGAAAATTTGAAACCGGTTGATACATCGCGGTCGACGACACGGCGCAAGGCACCTGCCAAACCGGAAACCGAAGCCAAAGCAGCTCCAAAAGCAGCTCCGGCACGCGAGGCCGCAAAAGAAATTGTCAGGATCAGCTCTACGCGACGCAAGGCCCCCGCAAAAGAGGGCCTGAACAGGGCCGAACATATCCAATCGCCGCATCGCCAAAGGGGGCCTGGTCGGCATGAAGAGGCCATAGCCGATCTGGACGAAGCGATCCGGCTGGCCCCGGACCATGCCGAAGCGTGGCTCAATCGCGGCCTCGCCAAGGGGAGTCTGGGGCAGTATGAAGAGGCCATTGCGGATTTTGACGAAGCAATCCGTCTGGCCCCGGACCATGCCGAAGCCTGGCTGGGTCGCTGTGCCGCCAATGGGAGCCTTGGCCGGTATAAAGAAGCCATAGCCGATGCGCAGCAGGCCCACTCCCTGGCACGGCAACAGGATAACGCGCGGTTGGCAGAGAAGGTGCAGGGACTCCTCACGGACCTGAAGAACGAAGCCTGACCCTGCACCCTTGCCGGATAGCGGGGATGTGTGCGCCTTCGGTCCGTGGTTGTCCGGTGTCGGCCCGATTCCGGTATGGCAGGCGCGGCGGTCCCCTGTGGGTGCGGGCGTCCGGTAGAGGGGGCGCGCGGTCTTGGCGTTTGCGCGGTGGCAAGGGCCGGCACGGCGGGGGATTGGCGATAGGGAAAACCGGCGCCGCGAGGGGAATAATTCCCGGGAAGGCAACAAACGCAAAACAAGGGGAAAGACATGACCTGGCAACAGAAATTTTCTTTTCAGAATGTCCGGAATCTGATCAACCGCGGCCTCGCCAAGGAGAATCTTGGCCGGTATGAGGACGCCATTGCGGATTATGACGAGGCGATCCGGCTGGCTCCGGACAGTACTGAAGCCTGGCGCCACCGCGGCTTCGCCAAGGGGAGTCTCGGCCAGTATGAAGAGGCCGTCTCCGATTTTGACGAGGCCAGTCGGCTGGCCTTGGACAATGCCGGCGCGTGGTTCAACCGCGGCTTCGCCAAGGGGAGTCTCGGCCAGTATGAAGAGGCCATCGCCGATTTTGACGAGGCGATCCGGCTGGCCTTGGACGATGCCGAAGCCTGGCTTCATCGCGGCTTCGCCAAGGGGCAGCTTGGCCGGTATGGGGCGGCCATTGCGGATTACGACGAGGTGATTAATCTGGAACCGGAAAATGCCGAGGCGTGGTTCTACCGCGGCTTCTCCAAGGGACAGCTTGGCCGGTATGGGGCGGCCATCGCCGATTTTGACGAAGCAATCCGGCTGGCGCCGGATAGTGCCGAGGCTTGGCTCCGCCGCGGTGATTGCAAGGAAAGTCTTGGCCGGTATGAGGAGGCCACTGCGGATTGTGACGAGGCGATCCGGTTGGCCCCGGACAGTGTCGGTGCATGGCTTATGCGCGGCATCGCCAAGGGGAGGCTGGGGCAGTATGAGGAAGTCATCGCTGATTTTGACAGGGCGATGGAGCTGGCCCCGGACGATGCCCGTACGTGGTTCAACCGCGGCATCGCCAAGGCGTGGCTTGGCCAATATAAAGAGGCCATGGCCGATGTGCAGCAGGCCCTGTCCCTGGCACGGCAACAGGGCGACACGGAGCTGGCACAGGCGGCGCAGGGATTCCTCACGGACCTGGAGGGCAAGGTCTGACCCCGCACTGCCTGCCGGATAGCGGCGGGGTGTGCGCTCTTCCGGATATAAGACTGTTGCGAAATCGCGAGTGTTGGTGATACTGTGTTGTCGTTTAACGAAGTATGGTTTTCTTCAAAATAGCATTTGACTGGAGGTTTGCATG
>JACOMS010000001.1 GCA_014324115.1 Hyphomonadaceae bacterium | reverse complement strand
AACCTCGCCGCCGGAATCGGTTAGACGAGCCCGCGGAAAATTGTTTGTACGAACCCACTGCACCACCTCCCCCAGCCGCTTCACCTGCCACGGCGGGGCATCCCGGAACTCGGGAAAGCGCAGGGCCGGGACCAGCCTCTCGGGCCTGTTATCACCGCTCTTCATAAGCCTCCAGTTTCCCCTTGCGGCGCAGAAGCGGGATGAGGTCCTGCATCAACTCCGGCTCCCTCGTCGTCTGCACATGTTCCGTGATGCGGCTTTCAGGCATAAAACACAACGCCGAATTGCGGTCGAATTCAGCGGGTAATTCCTGCACGCAGCTTTCCTGTCTGTACCTGACAGATAGCAGGAAATCAGGGAGAATCAAACGGAGGATTGTTGCGAAAGCGCGGGGGTGGGATTTTCTGTTGGGGGCACCGACTGCCTGGCAGAAGAGGTTCAACCGGCCGGTCGCGAAGCAATGCTGGATCATTAAGCAAGGTTTCGGACCGGATAATACGGTCATCAGCACCAGAAGACACCCGCGCGCCGGGACCGGAAACGGTGCAAACCCCGAACCCCCGGCGAATCCGAATAAATTCGCAACAGTCTTCAATAGGCCATCGTATTGACGACGCATTATGGCCATGGGGCGGCGGTGTCACCGGACATGATGCTACCGGATTAAATCAGGCAGGAAAAAGTCTGCTCCCGGATACCGGTGCTGAACCGCCAGTGACGGTTGGGGACGCTCTTGATGTCAGTACGCTAAGCTATCGGTACGTCCAAGACCGGTTGCTTTTGCATTTTTTAGAGAAGAATGGCGGTCCCTAGAGGATTCGAACCTCTGGCCTCCGCCTTCGGAGGGCGGCGCTCTATCCAGCTGAGCTAAGGGACCACAACCGTAGAACGGTGATACCTATGTGATACCTGGCGATTTTCTTCAAGTCTTCATCCAAATTTGGGTCTTGGGCAAGCCCCTGAAACTCAACTCCTTTTTCCGTGCCCTAACTTTCTGAACCAGCGCTCGACATCCTGCTCCGGAGGCCGACGCTCTACCCGGCTGATCTACGGGGGCCAAGGTGTCGGAGCACACCCATAGACCACCTCTTCCGAATCGGCAATCATAACCTGATCCACACGGGTGCATATCACAATCGGCACCGCGCCCGTTATTCAAATGCGTTTTTTATTGTATAATATCACGTCATCGCACAGACTGCATACATGTGGCGCTTTGCTCTTCTGACCATGTGTTACCTGCTTACCGCTGCCTGCGGGGTCGGCGGCAGCGTTGATGAGCGCGTGTCCGGGGCCCGCACACGCAATGACGGGCCGCCCATATGGGTTGTGCGCGATCCTGACAGCGAGCTCTATCTCTACGGCACCGTGCATCTCCTGCCGCCGGAACTGGACTGGCAGCGCGACGACATGCGCGAGGTGTTCGACCGCGCCGGGACGATATTTTTCGAGCTGGATACGGGCCCCCATGCCCGTCTTGAAGCCGGTATCCTGACCCGGGATCTGGGGCAGCTGTCACCCGGACAACGACTCTCGGACCGGCTTGATCCCTATGAGCTGAAACTCCTCGAAGCGGCGGCGAATAACGGCAATATTCCTTACGTCGCGCTGGACAGTATGGCGCCGTGGCTGGCCAGTGAATTTCTCACGGTCGCAGCGGCGGCCGGTGAAGGCCTCTTGCCGGATCTGGCTGCGGATGAAGCACTTAAAAACCGGGCCGAACGCCTGCGTAAAAATGTGATTTATCTTGACGATACCGAGCGGCAAATCCGGGCCAGCGCCGATCAGCCGGAGTTTGTGCAGATGATCCTGCTCACCGAAGCGCTGGAGCGGTTCAACACCATGGGCCCGGACCTGCGCCGCATTGCCGAGGCCTGGGCAGCAGGGGACACGGACAGGGTCAGGACCCACACGGTTGATACCATCCGGCAGAAATCGCCGCAGCTTTACTCAAGCCTGATCAGGGAACGCAATCAGGACTGGACCCGGAAATTCCGGAAATTCCTCGAAGGCGGCGGCACGGGCCTGGCCGCTGTCGGTATCGCACACCTGCTCGGTGAGGACAGCATCCAGCATATGCTCCGGGATCAGGGGTACACGGTCTCCCGTTATTACGCGTTCCAGGGCGAGAATGTCATCCACACCATTGAGCTTTCGATCAATCCTGCGGACTGATCGCCTGACCCGATCTTCAACCTGATTCGTCGCAATATGTCCATGACCGAAACACGTATCATTCCTGTCATCATGTGCGGCGGGACCGGCAGCCGTTTATGGCCCCTCTCGCGACGAACCCGGCCGAAACAGCTGCTACCGTTGGTGACTGAAAAAACCATGCTGCAGGAGACCGTCGCCCGGTTCGATCCGCCGGTTTTCACGGCGCCGGTCCTTGTTTGTAACGCATTTCATGTTGAGGCGACACAGGCGCAAATGGCCGCGACCGGACGTGACATCGGTGCCATCATTGTCGAACCCGCGGGACGGGACACGGCGGCCTGCGCCGTGGTGGCGGCGCGATATGCGATGGCGGCGGACGGGGACGCTCCGGTCCTGCTGGTGCCCGCCGACCACCATGTGAAAAAACCGCAGGCCCTTTGTGACGCGATCCGGACCGCCCTGCCCGCTGCGAAGAACGGCAGGATTGTCACATTCGGTATCACACCGGATCACCCGCAAACAGGCTATGCCTATATTGAGCAGGGTGCACTGATTTTTGAAGGGGTCTACGCCGTCAACTCTTTTCGCGAAAAACCGGACCGGGAAACGGCGAAAGCCTGTATGGAGCGGGGCAGTTTTTTCTGGAATACCGGACTGTTTCTATTTTCACCGCAGGCTTTCCTGAACGAAATTGAGCGGTTTGTGCCTGAAATCGGCACGGCCGCCTCACAGGCCTTTGAGAAAGCCAATCGCACAGACTCTGTTTTCAACCTCGACGCAGATATTTTCGCAACCTGCCCAGCGGAGTCTATTGATCACGCTGTCATGGAACACACGGACAAGGCCGCCATCGTTCCTGTCCATACGGACTGGACGGATGTGGGCTCCTGGAAGTCCCTGCGCGACACCATCGCATCAGGACCTGAGAGCAACGCCGTCAAGGGCCCTGTGCATGTGCAGGATTCGAGGGATTGTCTGGTTCAATCCGACAGCCATCATGTGACAGTCCTCGGGCTTGATAATGTGGGGGTCATCGTTAATGAAGGTGAGGTTCTGGTGCTCAATCTGGATAAGGCGCAGGATATAAAACAGGTCGTGACCCGCCTCGGGGAGACGGATCAAAAACAGCGCCCCCGGACGTGATGTTCAAGGAAATCCGCGTAAGTGCTCTCCAACCCCTCGCGCAAGCCAATTGTCGGGTTCCATCCCAGCGACTTGAGTTTATCCCCACTCATCAGCTTGCGCGGTGTACCGTCGGGCCTGGATGTGTCAAACACGATATCGCCCTCAAACCCGACTACCTCACACACAAGACCGGCCAGTTCTGCAATCGGCAGATCTGTACCTGACCCTATGTTGATTGGCGCACCGTCCGAGTAATGCTGCATCACATGCACGAGTGCATCAGAGCAATCACTGACATGCAAAATTTCCCGCCGCGGCGTTCCTGTACCCCAGACCGTGAGGGTCGCCGCCCCGCCGGTTTTAGCTTCATGGGCGCGGCGAATGAGGCCGGGGATCACATGAGAGTTGTCGGGATGATAATTATCTCCGGGGCCGTAAAGATTGGTCGGCATGGCGGAGACAAAATCACATCCATACTGGCGGCGGTAAGCCTCGCAGAGATAGACTCCGGCAATTTTGGCCACAGCGTAGGGCGCATTGGTCGGTTCCAGGGGCCCTGTCATCAGGCTGTCTTCACGAATCGGCTGAACGGCCAGTCCGGGATAGATACAGGACGAACCGAGAAAGAGGAGTTTTTCAACTCCGGCCCGGCGCGCGCCTTCAATAACGTGGGTGGCCATGACCAGATTGTCATGGAGAAATTGCGCCGGACAGGTATGGTTGGCATGAATACCGCCAACCCTGGCAGCCGCCATAAATACCGCGTCGGGCCGGGTGTCCATCATCCAGTCAAACACGGCAGATTGATTTCCCAGGTCAAGAGCCTGGCGATGAACGGTCAAAATCTCCGCCGGGTTTTCCTGTTCAAGTCTGCGAACGATGGCGCTCCCGACCATACCGCGATGGCCCGCCACCCAGACGCGCTTGCCGGACAGATTATAGGGCACGGGCCGCCGCTCCGGCCTCAGCCAGATCGCTGACAACCATCTCCCGGATCAGGTCATCAAAACCGGTTGTGGCTTCCCATCCCAGAATATCCTTCGCTTTACTTGGGTCGGCCACAAGCCAGTCCACCTCGACCGGGCGAAAATAGCGCGGATCAACACGAACATGCACATGGCCGGTTTTTGCATTCCGGCCGGTTTCATCCTCGCCCTTGCCGTCCCAGATAATGTCGATACCCGCATGGGAAAAGGCCTTTTGCGTCATTTCACGAACAGAATGGCTCTCCCCTGTGCCCAATACAAAATCATCGGGTCCGTCCTGTTGTAAAATCCGCCACATGCCTTCGACATAATCGCGGGCATGACCCCAGTCGCGGCGGGCTTCGAGATTGCCGAGATAGACCACCTGTTCCAAACCGTGGTGGATACGTGCGGCGGCGCGGGTAATTTTGCGCGTCACAAAGGTCTCTCCGCGCAACGGGCTTTCATGATTGAACAGAATGCCATTGGCGGCAAACATTCCGTAACTTTCGCGGTAGTTCACCGTGATCCAGTAGGCATAGAGCTTGGCGGCACCGTAGGGACTGCGCGGGTAAAAGGGCGTCGTTTCCGACTGCGGAACTTCCAGGGCCCGGCCGTAAATCTCCGATGTGGACGCCTGATAAAACCGGCACGTCCCTTCCATGCCCAGAATGCGAACGGCCTCAAGCAGGCGCAATGTCCCGACGGCATCGGCATTGGCGGTATATTCCGGCGTTTCGAAACTCACCTGCACATGACTCTGGGCACCGAGATTATAGATCTCGTCCGGTTTCACCTCTTCAATAATACGAATCAGATTGAGGCCGTCGGTCAGATCGCCGTAATGCAGGAAAAACCTCGCATTCTCCACATGCGGATCCACATAAAGGGAGTTTATGCGGGCCGTATTAAAGCTGGACGAGCGACGTTTGATACCGTGAACATTATAACCCTTGTCAAGCAGCAGCCGCGCCAGATAGGCGCCGTCCTGCCCTGTCACGCCGGTAATAAGTGCGGTTTTGGTCATGCGGTATTTCTTAGGCATTTCATTCATGTATTGGTAGGGGAATCAGGTTTATGAGGCTGCATGACCAGATATTTCGGAACAGACGGTATTCGCGGGCGCGCCAATGTCGGCAAGCTGGCGCCGCAGCGCGTATTGGCGCTGGGACTGGCTATTGGAACTGTTTTGCGGAAACGGGTCCATGCTCCAAAGCTGGTTTTGGGGCGGGATACGCGAGGATCCGGGGACGCGCTGGTCGCGGCGCTGACAGCCGGGCTGACAGGTGCAGGCGTGGGGGTGCTGGATGCGGGGACCCTCCCGACGCCGGGCGTGTCTTTTATGACGCAACGGCACCACGCGGATATGGGGGCAATGATCACGGCTTCGCACAATCCGCACCACGACAACGGTATCAAACTTTTTGACGAACACGGTTGCAAGATCGGCGAAGCGGATCAGGCCGCCATTGAGGCGGCGGTCACAGGGAATTTGTCCGACGCGGCCCTGTGCGAGCGGCCTGCACGCATACAAATTTTAAGCGACTCGCAACCGGCCTATGTGGATCACCTTGTGTCCGCATGGCCGCAAGGCATGCTGATGGGCGATCTGAAAATCGTTGTAGATTGCGCTCACGGTGCGGCATTTGAAACGACACAAATGCTCGGGGACAGACTTGGCCTCAAAGATGTCATATTTATCGGCACCCAACCCGACGGCACCAACATCAATGCGGGGGTCGGCTCCACCCACCCTGATGCCATGATTACAGCGGTGCTATCTCATCAGGCGGATCTGGGCATAGGCCTTGACGGCGACGCTGATCGGGTTTTGTTCTGCGATGAAACCGGTAAGCTCATCGACGGCGACCAGATTATGGCCGTTCTAGCCCGGCAGGCGTATGAAAACAACACTCTCAAGGGCGGTGCGGTGGTCGCGACCGTCATGTCCAATCTGGGGCTTGAACGTTATGTCAAATCCCTTGGCCTGGATTTCATCCGTACCCCTGTCGGGGACAAACATGTTGCCGCACACATGCACAAGTTTGGCCAAAATGTCGGCGGAGAACAATCCGGACACATCCTGCTTACCGATTTCGGCCCGACCAGCGATGCGATGTTGGCAGCACTCCGGATACTGGCTGCCTTGACTCAAGCCGATGCCAGGGCGAGCAAGTTCCTGAACGTGTTCGAACCGGTGCCGCAAATTCTCAAAAATATCCCCTATTCCGGTGCCAGCCCGATCGGCACGCCGGAGCTCAACACCGCCATTCTTGCAGCGCAGGACGCACTTGGAGTTGACGGACGCATTCTTGTCCGCGCCTCCGGCACGGAGCCTCTCATCCGGGTCATGGCCGAAGGCAAACATGCCGCGCAGGTGCAGGATATTGTTGGCGCCCTCGTTGAAATTGTCGCACAACTCACCGATGACGGCCCGCGGGGTTGACCTGCCGCCTGCCCTGAGTCCAGGCATACCATAACAAGGCAATGACATCCCCGAAGTCGCAGATCAAAGCCACATCGGACATCTAATTCCCGTCCTCATCCGGCGGCGGTACAAGCTCAATAGGTTCCTCCCAGGGGTCTTTTTCCGGCTCGGTCAACAGATCCCGCAGGCGTTTCGGCTGCGATCCGTCACCCAGAGGCGTACTCAGGAACTCCCGCCCGAAGTCGGCATCATCCAGTACCGTCGTGGACGGCCCGCCTGCATTGATGCTGTTATTACCTATACCGCCAGCCTGACGCCCCACGCGAGATTGCCACAAACTGCTGCTACCACCGACCACCCGGGCTGATGACGGTGCCTTGCCAGTGGAATGCGGGTTGAAATTTTCGAACCCGGCAGTATTACGGCCCCGGAACCGGCGCAGATATTCCGGGCAGTCTCCGTGGGTGCGTCCAGCTTCCCGACAACGCATATCAAGTATCAGCCCGCCATAACCCGCGCCCTCCTGCCCGGCCAGAACATCGGGGGCCAGCGTCCATCCGCTCGCGCCGGGACTGGATCGCTGCGTCCCGCCGGAGAGGGCCGGATTACTGGCGCTCAAGCCGCCCGGTTCCTGCAAGAGATCGGGCAGGGCATCAAGCGAGGTATCGACCTGTGATGGCGGAACGGCACGTTCGGCCTCTTGCGCCGTAGTCGGCGCATCAGGGGATGCCAGAATGGTCGGCACAGTTGTCATGATCGGTACTTCCCCCAATGACTCCGGCTCTATCATTTCCGGTTGCGGTATGACCGGCGCGGGCAAGTCCGGCTCTTCAATGACAAGGTCCGGAATTTCCTCTTCCGTGACAGCACCGGACAAGGGATCGGCTTCAACAGACTCAGTCGTTGCAGAGGGTAACGCCTCCTCAAGCGGTCCCGGCCCGGGCTCTGGTTCCGGCTCCTGTTTGGGCTCTGGTTCAAGTTCCGGCTCGGGCTCCGGTTCCGGCTCCTGTTTGGGCTCTAGCTCAGGCTCTGGTTCAAGTTCCGGCTTGGGATTAGGCTCCGGTTCAGGCTCGGGATCGGGTTCCGGCTCAAGTTCCGGCTCGGGCTCCGGCTCAGGTTCCGGCTCAGGTTCCGGCTCGGGTTCAGGCTCCGGCTCGGGATCAGGTTCCGGTTCAGGCTCGGGCTCGGGCTCCGGTTCAGGTTCCGGCTCGGGATCAGGTTCCGGTTCAGGTTCCGGTTCCGGTTCAGGTTCCGGCTCGGGTTCCGGCTCGGGTTCCGGCTCGACCTCTACGGGCCGGGGAGCGAGGGGCGACGTCGCGGGGCGGGGCGGGACTGGTCCAGGCTCAGGCTGAATTTCCGCTTCCGTGACCTTTTCATTGGCGATGATCTGCACCGGAATGGTTTCGGGCGGCCTTGGGATGATATCCGGCAGGCGAAGGGAGGGTTGCAGAAAAACGAATATGGCAAAATGCAGGGCAAGGGCAATACTGATGGCCGTGGTTCCGCGGGATGAGGTGTCATCAAAGAAATCGGCCCAAGGCTCCGGATCCCGATAGGGTGAAAATCCGGTCCGGAATGCGCCAGTGTGCAATGGATTCGGTGATCTCACGTAAGACGGTCTCAACTCACCCCGGGGCTGACCGGGATATCCGGCTTCGTTTGAGGCTTAAACCACTTCTATCCATTAAGACCCTGAAACGCTCTTGCCAAGGGGACAGTGACGTCCGGAATGTGAACATTGCGAAAAGGTTGTCAGAACCCGCCCGAACTGACGGACGCGTGAGTAACATCCATTTCCCGGGACTATAACCCCGCATTTTCATTCTCCTTCAATAACATCGTCACAGGAGCTCATCAGGGTTGGCCGCAGGCCGAATTGGGGCATTTTTACGAGTGTTTGGGCTTGCCATTGAAAAACATCCTGGCCACAGGAACACCCCATGACCCTGTTGTCTGAAGCACTTGCAAATATGGCCCCATCCGCGACGATGGCCATGAGTCAAAAAGCGCGGGATATGCGCGCACAAGGTATCAATGTGATAAGTCTCGCGGCCGGAGAACCGAATTTCGACACCCCGGACAACATCAAAAATGCCGCAATAGCGGCCATCGACGCGGGAAAAACAGGTTACACCGCGGTTGACGGTATTCCGGAATTGAAACTGGCGATTTCCAAAAGTTTCAGGCGCAATAACCGGCTGGATTACACGCCGTCACAGATCAATGTCTCACCGGGTGGCAAGGCCGTCATTTACAATGCCCTCGCCGCAACCCTTGATCCGGGCGACGAGGTGGTCATCCCCACACCCTGCTGGGTTTCCTATCCGCAAATGGTCAGACTGCTCGGCGGCACTCCGGTAACGGTGCCCTGCCCTGCAAATAATGGATATCGTCTGAAGGCGGAAGATCTGGCAGCCCATATCACAGACAAAACCCGCTGGCTGGTTCTGAACTCGCCGGGGAATCCGACCGGCACAGTTTATGAACGGGCGGATTATGCCGCACTAGCCGATGTCATGACCGCGTATCCCAATCTGATGATTTTGAGTGACGAGATTTATGAGCATCTGGATTACTCCGGCAACTTCATCAGCTTCGCCCAGGCCCTGCCCCAATTCCATGATCGCACACTGACCATGAACGGTGTTTCCAAAGCCTATGCCATGACCGGTTGGCGAATCGGGTATGCGGGCGGGCCGGAATGGCTCGTCAAGGGTATGGCAAAAGTCATGATGCAAACCACGTCCAATGCTGGTTCTATCAGCCAATGGGCGAGTGTCGAAGCCCTTGACGGACCACAGGATTATCTCATCGAAAGGCGGGCGGCGTTCAGACAAAGACGTGATTTCGTCGTGGAAAGGCTGGTGGCGCTGGAGGGTCTCAGGTGTGAAACGCCGGACGGCGCCTTTTATGCCTTTATCCCTGCCTGTGAGGCCATGAAACACCTCGGCATTCAATCTGACATCCAGCTATGCGACCGACTTTTGACAGAGGCACATGTCTCCGTCGTGCCCGGATCCGCCTTTCACGGACCAGATGCGTTTCGCCTGTCCTATGCAGCCGACATAGAGATATTGGAATGTGCCATGAATCGTATGGACGCGTTTTTTAGCCGGGTTGCGCGACCCTGAACCGGCGGCGATGACCCGCTTTCGAGCCAAGGGCGCTGCAACGGCGCCTCTGACCGCCCGAAGTCAACCGGTCGAAACATTTTGCCACCCCGGGGCAGGAAGAAAGGCCGAGGCCGCAAAAGCGGCCCCGGCGCGGAGTTTTCGCGTGCACTTGGGGATAAGATCGCACGCTATGCAACACGCGCGGAAAAAAGGGAGGACAACCGCTGCGTGTCACTATCAATGTAAACCTTAAAACCGGGATTGGTAGTGACTATTACGCATTGTACCTATGCACAAACGCATAACTCACTAAGGCGAACCCTGTATAATTTCAGCCCCAATTCTGCGTAACTCTTTGTAAATAATCACGAAATATGCGCACCCGGACAGAACCGCGCATCTCGGTTGGATAAGCCAGATAGAGATCGAACGGCTCTCCGGTGATTTTCGGCAACACCCTGACCAGACGACGGGACATGGAAATCATGTAGTCGGGAAGGCCGACAATGCCGAGACCTGCCTCTGCCGCCCGCATAATTCCGTGCAGATTATTGATCTCCAGAACCGGCGCGCGGGGATTGTCATCCTTCCGCCCGGCTGTCAGGACCCAGTTTGTACTATGCAGACGCATCGGTATCAACTCGCCGAAGGCGACAATGTCATGGTGATCCAGGTCCTCAAGTGATTGCGGGGCACCATGCCGGGTGAGGTAGGTATTTGACGCATACAGGCCTTGGGAGATCGTCCCGAGACGCCGCTCAATGACATCGCCCTGCGTCGAGGGGTTGGGACGCAAGGCACAGTCAATATCCATGGCCGAGAGGTCATGTTCCCGATCTTCCAGAATAAGTTGCAGATTGACTTTTGGATATTCGGCCAGAAAAGGTGGCAAAACCGCCATCAGCCAGTTGGAGCCCAGGGAAATAGGGGCCGAAACGCGGAGCTTCCCCTGCGGCTTGCCGCGACTGTCCAGGACACTTGATTCGGCCAGAGCAATGCGCAGGGCCATATCTCGCGCAGCACTGAACAAAATATGCCCCTCCTCGGTGAGTGTCAGGCCCCGGGTATGGCGGCGAAACAGCGGCGTATCAAGCTGCTCCTCCAATGCCGTAATCTGGCGGCTGGCCGCGGATTGGGATATTTTCAAATGTTCCGCCGCCGCCGTAAGTGACCCGGCATCGGCGGCGGCGTGAAAGGTCTTGAGTTTATCCCAGTCGAGATTGTCGGCCATACATCAAAAATCATGCTGCGTCGGATACAGACATTTCCGCCGCCTGCTCCGCAAGCCAGCGCTCAGCCTCAAGGGCACTCATGCAGCCCAAACCTGCAGCCGTTACCGCCTGTCGGTAGGTCTCATCTGACACATCTCCCGCCGCGAATACGCCGGGGACGCTGGTTGCCGTACTGTCGTGGGCGGTTTCAATATAACCGCCCTCGTTCATTTTAACGTGACCCCTGAAGACTTCCGTGGCCGGTTTATGCCCAACCGCGATGAAAATACCCTGAACGTCCCGGTCGGAGATTTCGCCGGTTTTCACATTTTTGAGTCGCGCAGCCGTCACCGCGGTCGGGCTGTCTGTGCCCAGCACTTCCTCCAGGGTTGTGTCCCAGAGAATGTCGACTTTTTCATTGTCAAATAAACGCCGCTGCAGAATTTTTTCAGCCCGCAAGCTGTCCCGGCGATGCACGAGTATGACTTTGGAGGCAAATTTGGTCAGGAACAACGCCTCCTCGACAGCCGTATTGCCACCGCCGACAACCATGACCTGTTTGCCGCGATAGAAAAATCCGTCACAGGTGGCACAAGCCGAAACACCAAAGCCCTTGAACCGCGCCTCTGACGGCAGTCCCAACCACCTAGCCTGTGCGCCTGTCGCGATAATCACGGAATCCGCCGTATATGCAACGCCGCCGGAACCTTTCATGAGGAATGGGTGACGGGAAAAGTCGACATCAATGATGACATCCTCGTAAAATCCGGTTCCGAATTTCAGGGCATGTTCCTTGAAATGTTCCATCAGTTCCGGCCCCATAATCATGGGAAAACCGGGATAGTTTTCGACTTCGGTCGTAATCGTCAACTGCCCGCCGGGCTGTAACCCGGCGATAATGGCCGGTTCGAGCATGGCCCGAGCCCCGTAGACGGCCGCAG
The DNA here is from genome assembly GCA_014324115.1 of Hyphomonadaceae bacterium. Taxonomy (GTDB): domain Bacteria; phylum Pseudomonadota; class Alphaproteobacteria; order Caulobacterales; family Maricaulaceae; genus JACOMS01. The sequence continues at coordinate 75,148 of JACOMS010000001.1, read as the reverse complement.
CATATCCGGCCGGCCCCGAACCAATAATCGTGACCTTGTGATGGATCGTTCCTGCCATACGAGTCCCGTAAATCTGCCATACGGACATAGGAGTGAAAACACGGATTCGCAAGGCGAACGTCAAGCCCTCGTGCAAACACGAACATTCCGGCGCGGGAGGGCCCGATTGCGGGGGGCGCAATGCAACCGGGCCCACTCAAAGAACCAGAGCTCCTTGAAACCTGCAGGAGTCCGGAGGACCTACGTCTTTCCGGCTTCCTTTTTTTTACGGGGGGCGTCAATACCCCGACCTGTGTTGCGCTCGGCGATACGAGCGGATTTTCCGCGACGCTCGCGCAGATAATACAATTTGGCGCGACGGACCTTACCCCTGCGCTTGACCTCGATGGCTTCGACCAGCGGGGAATAGACGGGGAAGACACGCTCAACGCCCTCACCGTAGGAAATCTTCCGAACTGTGAAGCTTTCATTCAGGCCGGACCCGGAGCGGCCGATACATACGCCTTCAAAAGCTTGCAACCGCGTGCGGGTTCCCTCGGAAATTCGCACCTGCACTACCAGTGTGTCGCCGGGTGAAAATTCGGGCACGACCTTCCCGGCCTCAATCAGGCGGGTTTCTTCTTCCCTGTTTAATATTTCAATCACATTCATGGTCGCCTCCATTTGCCAGCCAAGCCTCATACAACTCAGGCCGTCGGGACTTTGTTATCTCTATCTGTCGGGCCCGGCGCCAATCCGCGACCCTGCCGTGATTGCCGACCAGCAGGACCTCCGGAATCCTCCGGCCTTCCCATTCCCTCGGCTGCGTATAGAGCGGATACTCCAGCAGACCGTTCTCAAAACTTTCCTCTGCTGTGCTCTCCGTCGCTCCCAAAACACCGGGCAGCAGTCTCACACAGGCTTCTATCAGGGCCTGAGCCGCCACCTCGCCCCCGGCCAAAACGAAGTCGCCAATGGATATTTCCTCCATCTGGCGGGCGTCTATAACCCGTTGATCCAAGCCTTCAAACCGTCCACACACCAAGACAGCTCCCTGTCCGGCCGCCAACTCACTGACACGTTTTTGTGTTAAAGGCATTCCGCGCGGGGTGAGATAAATCAGCGGGCGGTGGTCATCAATCACACTGTCGACGGCCCTGGCCGCGATGTCGGCCCGGAGCACCATACCCGGCCCGCCGCCCGCAGGGGTGCCGTCAACATTCCGGCGTCTATTATCAGCAAATTTTCGTATGTCTACCGTTTCCAGTGCCCAGATATGATTCTTTTTTGCCGTTCCGATTACAGATGTATCCAGTACTCCCGCAAAGGCTTCCGGAAACAGGGTCAGGACCGTGGCCGTCCAGGGAGAGCTGTCAATGACATTGGACATGGTTCGGCGATGTAACCCTTTTGGAACAGATTTCCAATGGAGGATATCCGGCTTTCCACGCACAGGGAATGTGCAAGGCCCCGTGTTACCTATAACAGCATCACCGCAGCAAACCCCAGGAAGGCGAAAAACCCGACAACATCCGTGACAGTTGTGACAAAAACCGCAGATGACACGGCCGGGTCGGCACCGGACTTTTTGAGAGCAAGGGGAACCAGGATACCCGCCAACCCGGCAAAAAAATGATTGATGATCATGGCAACGAAGGCAACCATGGCAATGTCCTGTCGCCCGAACCAGACGTAGGTGACGAGGGCAAGCACAACGGCAAAAATGATCCCGTTAATCAGCGCAGCCAGACCTTCGCGTACAACGGCACGGCGCGCGTTCTGCCCCGTAAGATCGCGTTCGGCAATACCGCGTACGGCCACTGCCAAGGCCTGGGTCCCTGCATTCCCACCCATTGAAGCCACAATCGGCATGAGGATAGCGAGCTGCACAAATTCAGAAATCACATAGTCAAACCATGCGATGACAAGGGAGGCCAGAATGGCTGTCAAAAGATTGATAAACAACCACGGCGCACGGGCCTTGACCGTCGACACGGCTGTGTCCGTCAGGCCGGCCTCCGACACGCAGGCAAGGGCAAGGATGTCTTCCTTGTTCTCGTCCTGAATAATCTCGATAATATCATCCACCGCCATCATCCCGGTCAGGCGGCCTTCCGCGTCCACCACGGGGGCGGATATGAGGTTATATTTCTCGAACAGATAGGCGGCCTCTTCCTGATCCATATCCTGCGTGATGACGGTTAGCTTCTCATAAGCAAGGGTTTCCAGTTTCGCATCTGGCGGATTGCGCATCAGGTAGGAAACCGGGACATACCCGACGGGGTGGAAGGCCGTATCGACAATCCAGATATCGTAGAACAGATCCGGAAGATCCCCGCCCGTGTTGCGCATATGGTCAATCGTGTCGCCGACCGTCCAGAACGGTGGTGCGGCAACGAATTCGCGCTGCATGAGACGGCCGATAGTCTCCTCATCACAGGCAAAACTGGCTTCAAGCGTAGCGCGATCCTCGGGCCTGAGCTCTTCAAGGACTTCCTCGCGCTGGTTCGCCTCCATTTCCTCGACAATCTGGGTAGCGTCATTATTATCAAGCGCGGTAATGGCCTCGACAATCTGGGGGCATGGAAGAAGCGGCAGTGTCTCCTCAACGACCTCGTCTTCCATTTCGGCCAGGACATCGGCAGTTATAAGATCGCCTGCGCGTTCGATCAGCTCATGGCGCTGTTCCGGAGAGAGCTGTTCGAAATAATCGGAGAAATCCGCGGGGTGAATATCAGCGGCCAGATGCCGCAAACCCGCATCATCCAGGGCCAACACATCGACAAGCAGGTTGTAATTGTCAGGCGAAAGACCCTCCGCAGGCGGCTGTACATCTATGCTGTCGGTCATACCACCCTTCAACGCCATTTTGTGTGGGTGCGCTTATACACGGGCGGGCGGGATTTGTGTAGAGAAAAATGGGCGCCCCATGTATGGCACGGCATGGTTGTTGTGTTTGGACTTATTCTGCTGGCTTTATTGACCTGTCTGTCATGGGTTGATTTTCGCACCTGTCGCCTGCCGGATATTCTGACATTACCCCTGATCGCCGCAGGCTTGGTGCAGGCATATTCAGGCGGATTCTTTCTGGCAGGCCTGATTGGCGCGGTAGCGGGGTATTCTGTTTTTGTCGGCATTGAACTATTATTCAAACGCATCCGCAAAAAAGACGGACTGGGGCGCGGCGATGCGAAATTACTGGCCGCAGGCGGGGCCTGGGTCGGCTGGATGTTTCTACCCTTTATCGTGATGATCGGCAGCAGTCTGGGACTGATAGCAGCAATGTTCCCTTCCATGCGCAACCGGACCGGGTCGGGGCATATTCCTTTCGGCCCGTTTCTGGCCCTGGCAATTTTTATCGTCTGGGCGGCAGGACATTTTGCCAGGAGATGATGGCTTATGCAGGTGGCTGACAGACGGCAAGGCCAATGACCGGCGTGACCTGTTCCCAGCCGTCACCGCGCGTAGTTTTGAGGGTACCGGATCTGTAGCTTCGTCCGGAGGTAGTGTCCCGATAATCCCCAAGAGCCAGATTGACCGTTTCGCCCGTTTCAGTCCGGTAGGATGTTACCGGATATTGAAAATAGGCGTCGGAACCGGTTTCGGACGTGATTTGCAAGGGGATTTCTCCGGATGCGGTCGCAAGGGCGGCCTGACTGCGCTGGCTATCCGAAAACAGAATAAACCGCCGTCTTGCATCTCCTGTCCAGACAAACAGGCCGCACTGACCGGAAGCAAGCTCGCGCGGGCCTAATTGTCCCGGCTGCCGGGACGAAACCGACGGCGCAGAACTTTGGGACGAGGGCACAGAACTTTGGGACGGGGGCGCATCGTCCGCTGTGGCACAGGCCGACAACGAAAAAGCCAGGAGCAGCTTCATCCATCTCATAGCCACCGCCCCCGCTCGGCAAGGCGAAAACCTTGTGACGTTTCATCGAAACCGTACAGGGGCAGAACAAGCGCTGCCGCGGGATCACGACTATTGACAGTAATATCGGACTGATAGTTTCCTTCCGGCAACAGATCAATAGTCGCATTGACATCCGTTTGATCATCACGCCCGGAAACGGTTACCCTGATGGTGCCGTCCTCGCATGTTACCGGCCCGGATAATTCGGGACCGCGCCAATTCAGGCGCGCCGTATTGGATGCAAGCAAATTCGTCCAGACACGGCCGCCCAAAGTTTTACATTGCTTACCGAATGTCGCCGAGCGCACGGTCAGACGCACGTCGCCCGCCAACTCACGCAGGCGACCATCGGTTATGGGAATGGATGACAGTTTGGCACTATAGACCACATCCCTGATGTGCCGCAGTCCCGCTTCGCCTTTCAGGGACACACCTACCCCCTGCCCATCAAAAATAAACAGGCTCTGCGGGGTCAATATACTAAGTGGACGGGTTGTGATCCTGAGGGTTTGCAGGCTCGGCAGGTTGGTAATCTGTCCTTTCCAGACCGTGCCGGAGGCGACCGGCTGTGTCGGCCCCCATCTGAGTGCAGACCCCGCCACCCACGATAAAGGCAGTTGGGTCAACAGGCCTGTCAGCCCGCCAATGACAAAAACAGTGATGATCAGGATGGTTTTCATTCACTGACAAGCAAGGTGAATTGTGCGCCAACGGTTCCGCCGTCGCGACGATTGATCTGGGCGTTGGTGACAGATACATCAAAGCGCCCGGAGAGGTCGTCGAGAAAGGTAAAAACCTGCAACGCAGGAGCATCCTCAAACCAGACCTTGATAGCATCTTCGCCTTGTGGCTGGACACGGGAAATCCTGATGCCCGCCGCCCGCGCTTCCTGAATAAGGATGTTGCGTGTAAACGCGGCTTTCTCAGACCCGTCGACTTCCATGGCGGACAGATTCTGCGCAACGATTTCATAATCCCGGATCGCAGCCTGCCGGTCACTTTCGGCAACAGCACGCATCCCCAGAACCGGTGAAACCAGGAATTGCCAGATCAGGAATGTCCCCAACAGGACCAGCATAATGAGGATCAGGAGACGTTCGCGGGGTGAGCGGTCGGCCAGAAACTTCATGACTCGCCTCCACTGGAAAAGACAGCCTCACCCAGGAGAGCGCCACCCTGTTCGCGTACCGCACCGGAGACAAAACGCTCCCCGCGTTCCCTGAATGTGGTCTCGATTTGCCCCGCAGTTTCAAAATCCGAATAGATCAGACGTAGCGAGATTTCGTTGCGGCGGCTGTCATAACGCAGGGTGTCAATGACAACTTCATCGGTGGTGGACAGGCCCTCAAACAGGGCGCGCGACAAAGACAAAAAATCTCTTTCGCCGACCTGACCGGAACGCGCGGCGCGAGTCACTGTCGCCGCCAGATTGGCCGGGGCCGGTTCACCTGTAGCCTGTGTATACATGGTGTTCATTTCATTTCGAAGCGCTTCCGCCTGTGCACTGACCCCCCGGGCCTGAACCCCCTGCCAGGTCAACCATGCCAAGGCGGTCACAACCAGCATGGCCGCGATTCGAAGCCACGGACCGTCGGCCAGTGATAAAGTTCGGCGCGAGGCGTAGGCACCCTGCCCGAAATTCAGTGCAGAGGATATATCCACAAGCTCCGCAAGCGCGACTGGATGAACCTCTTTCACGTCCCTGTTGTCAGTTGTATATCCTGTGGGGCCGGGCTGGATCGTACGGTCCATGACCTCGACGGCTTTTTCACCGCGCAGGATATCGAAATCCGCGTATATTGCCAAAGGAACTATGTTAGCCGCGGACACATCTGTCCAGACGGCCTCCATCTTGTTTTCGGCGATAACACCGATACGTTTATCCTCACCCTTGCCAAGGATGACATGCTGACCGGCGACCGGTGCGGCCAGATCATCCTCAACGCTGAATCCGGCAGCACTCAGGCGATCCGAACTTCGCATTTTCGGAAGGTCATGGGCGAATATGCGTACCCATTGGCCGGGAATGACAATGTTCGCAGTCGGGCCGAGACGGGTTGCCAGGCCCTGCTTATCCTCGCGGGTCACGGCCCAGCCGTGCTGTCCCGTGTCGTCAAGCCACGCCCACGCAGCATCGGGACGCTCCGGCATCCATATGAAAGGCGTCGAACTCATTGTGTCAGCACCGTATCAGTTTCCAGCCCGGGATCGGCTATGTCAGGGCGCCTAGCCTCCGCCGACAGGCGGCGATAGGTGCGTAAAACCCGATTCTTGTCAATCCGGAATTCAAAAACGGCGGCACGATGGGCCTTGCGGTAGAAAATATTTGCTTCGATCCAGACAGTATCCGGTGCAAAACTGAAATCCTGCAAATCCATATTCCTGGTCGTGTCTTCTTTCTGTTCGTCCGGAGCGAGAGTGCTGGCCGCCTCACGGAGGCTCTCTTCGTCATAGCCGCCGCCGGGGCGATTCTCAATGAGCTTTTGCGCCGTCAAAAGCCGACCGTCTCCCAGCAGTGCGGCGACGAGAATTGCATGTCCCATATGGGCCGTGTTGATATTGAACCGGGTCTTGGCAACCCCGTCGCCGACACATAAAAACGGGCGTAATGCCTGAAACCGGTCTTCGGTCATGCCGACAATGGCGCGAAGCTCTGTCAGGGAGATGATCGGACGGTTGGGGGTACGATAGGCCGGATCCAGGCCGAGATAGACAAAATCCTCCGCCCCACCCGGCAAAGTCGTCGAGTCCACGTCCTGCCAGTCGCGCAGGGCCGAGACAAAACTGATGGCTTCAGAACGATCCCAACCGAGATATTCCAGAAGCCTGCGCAAATGTTCAGGCCCGGACCCCTCGCCGATGGTCGAGACGACCAGACAGTGACTGCCGTCACGAGCGTTGAAACTGATAACCCCGCCTTTGATGGGGAAGGACAGGTTCTGCGGGCGGAGAAGGGCGGCATTCAGGGCGGCTTCGGATTGACCTGCCATTTTCTGGACCAGATGGGACGAGGCATAATCCTCGGAGGCGCGAACATACCAATCAGCCTGGGCATAATCGGACATGTTCGTCGCCCGCCTCACCGAGACCCGGATGTCATCCAGTACCAATACGGCCAGGGATGCCATAACGGTCATGACCAGTAATGTGGTCAGCAGAACAGCACCGCGATCTTTGCCCGGCCGCCTCATGGGGCGAGCTCGAAATCCTGTGACAGCTGATCACCGTCTGTGAAGGTCAGTGTCAGCCGGACGCGGTTATGAGAGAAAGTCGCATCCGGATCATTCCCAATATAAAGCTGGTTGTAGGATAGATCGTTTTCGAAGAACTCGACAACAGCGCGTTCAACGCCGGATAACAGGGTTTGCCGGATTGTATCCGTCCGGGGGGCCGGGTTGGTCTGGGCCAGGACTTCGCGGATCAACGCGGCATCCTCGACCCGGTAAACGACCCGTTGCAGGTCTCCGCGCCTGTCAAGACCGCCGGGATTGTCCCGTGACGTGCGGGTCAGGTTGAACAGATCATCCACACCGCCCGAAAAGACATACAGGCTTTGTGTGCCGTAGGGATCACGGGTTGGTGTCAGAACAACATTGGCGAGATCGGATTTGATCAGGGTGCGGGCGGTTTCAATCCCGGCCAGACGCTGATTGGCCGCTTTTACGCGGTCATGACTGTCAACGGCCGATGTCATGGCGTAAAATGTGCCGACGGAAATCAGGGAAAAAATAAACATCGCGACAAGCACCTCAACCAGCGTGAACCCGGCATCGTGACGTAAAACACTCGATTCTGCGGTCATGGTTTAGCCCCTTGACCCGGCGAGGTCCCGCTAGCGGGTGCGGTGCGCCTTTGCTGTGACAGATAGGCTGTTCGGGTTATGAGCACTTGCGACGTGTCTTGTGCACGCACGTTCACTGTCAGTTCCAAAAACCCCGGCACATCTGTGCGCTCAATATCGAGCTCCCAGTCAAATTTGCGACCCATCTGGGTCTGTTCGCCGTCTTGGCGGCCCAGTACCGGCTCGCGCGTGCGCGCCAGGACCAATACATTATCCGCCACAATGCCGGCGAGCATCCGGTTTTCCAAAACACCGACGGAACGCACGCTTTGCGAACCGGCCTGCGACAGGCCCAATATCGCAATGCTGAACACGATCAGTGCCGCCAGGACTTCAATAAGGGTAAAGCCCCTATCCTTCTTTGGCGATTTTGTCATTTGGCCGTCTCCGTGCGCTCAATGCGTCCATCTCCCGGCCCTTCAATCGTGACCGTCCGGTCGTCCGCTTCAATCCGCAGGGAAAACCGCGTTGTCATGCCGATGGGTTCGAATATCACCAGCGGAATGATCTCCTCGGTCAGTTTGACGTTCCGGGCCTCGCGGGTCAGTTTAATACGTGAACCGGGATTCAATCTAGGCTCGGAGAGAGGCACCCATTCCGTGTCATGAAACCGGAAAAAGACGTGCTCCGTACCCGACAGGCCCCAGGCGTGGGGGCGGCCTGTGATAATGGCTTCCTCTGCCGCCAGGCGAAACTGCCGGACCAGTTCTTCCGTTTCCGTCCGGGCCGCGGCCTTTGGCCCCGACAGGCTCAGGACCACAGTGCCGGACACAAGGCCGATAATGACCAGAACCGCCAGAAGCTCTATGAGCGTGAACCCTGCCTCAGATTTCCGATGGCCACCCATGGCGGAGGTGACAAGACCTACTTGTTCCAGTTGGTAATATCGGCATCCCTACCCTCGCCACCGGGAGCACCGTCCGCTCCGTAGGACATTATGTCATAAACACCATACTCACCGGGATAACGGTAAACATAGGGACGGCCCCATGGATCATTCGGGAGACCGCCTTTGATGTATCCATCTTTAGAATAATTCTGCTCGTTCGGTGCACCTGCCGGTACTTCCGTGAGCGCCCTCAGGCCGTAACTTTCATCCGGGTAATCATACATGTCAAGGCGATACAGCTCAAGGGCCATATCAATGGTGCTTATATCGGCTCTCGCCTTTTTGGCCTGGGCATCGGGTAATACGCCGCCGAGGTTTAAAACAACGGCGGTTGCGAGCAGGGAGATAATGACCATGACGATCATGATCTCGACAAGTGTAAAACCTGCTTCCCCGCTTCGTTTTCTAGCTGCAGGTTTTCTGGCACCCGGCCTTTCATTCGCGGGTTGGGTATTTTCGCATTCTGCAACCATAGTCATCTCCTAAAGTGCCAGTGTGTTCATTTGCAGGATCGGCATGAATATAGCACCAATAATCAATAATACAACAATCGACATCATTATGATAATTAAAGGTTCGAGAAGTGAAAGAAAGATAGAGGTCGCCGCATCAAACTCGCCCTCAAGATAATCCGCCGACTTGCTGAACATTTTACCGATATCACCACTGGCTTCGCCCCCCGCCACCATCTGTGTCACCATTGGCGGGAAAACACCTGTCTGGCGCAGGGAGGCGCTGACCGTGGCTCCTTCCCGTACCTTTGCAGCGGCGCCTGAAACCGCATCATATATAACCCGGTTGCGAAGGGTATGTCTGGACGTTTCCATGGCCGTCAGGGCCGGCGTGCCGCTGTCAATCAGCCCGGCCATGGTGCGGGCGAATCGGGCCGCATTCAGATCACGGATCAGGCGCCCGACAAGCGGCAGGGATAACAGCCGTTCGTGCCACCACAGCCTCATTGCCGGTTTTTTCAACGCACGGCTGAAACCGAACATAAAGGCCAAAACCATAATCAGAAAAATCAGCCCATAATTCTGCATCCATTCGGACATACCTATCACGAACCTGGTCAAGCCGGGTAGTTCCTGCCCGAATGTGTCAAACTGCTCGACAACCTTGGGAACAACAAAAATCATCAAAATTGTGGTAACAACCAATGCAACCACAAAGAGAACCATGGGATAGACGGTAGCGGCAAGGATTCTGCGGCGCACCTTTTGCGCGGCCTCAAGGTCCGTGGCGAGGCGATCAAGAACCTCGGCGAGACGGCCCGATGTTTCCCCGGACGCCACCATGCCCGTATAAAGACTTGAAAAGGTTTTGGAATGTCTGCCCATGGCATCGGAAAGCCGCGCCCCCTCCAGGACCTGGGCCTGCACGTCCAGGAGGATTTGCCGCATGGCGGAGCGGTCAAACTGGACAGCCACAATTTTGAGCGATTGTTCGACCGGCGTGGCTGCATCAATCAATATGCTCAACTGGCGTGTCGCCTGGGTCAGGTCCTTGTGGCTCGCCTTGCGTTCAAGGGTAAAGGATTGTCCCGCCCCGGCCTTTGAAGCCTTGAGATCAATCGGCGTCAGGCGGCGGGCGCGCAGTATATCGCGCGCTTCACGTGCATTATTGGCCGGAACAGACCCCCGCAAACGATTGCCGTCCGCGTCGAAAGCAGCGTAATCAAACGTCTCCATCTAGCCACCTTCGCCTGCGCCGGTCCGGCAGACCCGCAGCACTTCCTCCACGGACGTATTACCGGCCAAAACATGACTTGCACCGCTCTGAAGCAGTGTATCACGATGGATAAAAGCATGGGCGGCCATGTCTATCTCACGGGCGCCATCGTGAATCATGGCGCGAAGTGTGTCATCCATCACCACAATTTCGTAAAGCCCGAGGCGTCCGGTGTAGCCTATATGGTGGCAGATTTGACAGCCTTTGGACCTGAACACAGGGGTGTCAGGCTGCGACAGGCCCAGTTCCTCGCACTCCCCGGCCGTCAAGGTGTAGGGTTCACGGCAATGGGGACACAGGCGACGGACCAGACGTTGAGCCACAATAGATGTGACCGTTGAAGCCAGAAGAAACGGTTCCACACCCATATCCCGCAGCCGCGTAATCGCAGCGATGGCGGAATTGGTGTGAACGGTGGACAATACGAGGTGACCCGTGAGCGAGGCCTGCACCGCGATTTCAGCCGTTTCCGGGTCACGGATTTCCCCGACCATAACCACGTCCGGATCCTGACGCAGGATCGCTCGCAGCCCTGCGGCAAAGCTCATCCCGACACGGTTATTGACTTGGGTCTGGCCGATGCCGTCAAGTGCGTATTCCACCGGATCCTCGACGGTCAGAATATTGCGGGAGCCGTTATTAAGCCCGGTCAGGGACGCATAGAGTGTCGTCGTCTTGCCCGAACCCGTCGGACCTGTGACCAGAATGATTCCGTTGGGACATTTGAGAGAATTCTCAAACGCCGCCAGCTCACCGGTGTCCATTCCGAGGTCGGAGAGGTTTAACAGCGAGCTGGTTTTTTCCAAAATCCGCATCACAACCCGTTCACCGTGCTGAGACGGCAGGGTTGATACACGGACATCGACGGCCCGCTCGCCGAGATTGAGCGAGAAGCGCCCGTCCTGCGGCACACGTTTTTTAGCAATGTCAAGCTGCGCCATAACTTTCACGCGACTGACGAGAACCGGTGACAAACGCGCCGAAAGCATCAATGTGTCACGCAGGGCCCCGTCAATTCTGAACCGGATGGCGAGGCGTTTCTCATAAGATTCAATGTGAATATCAGAGGCACGCATCTTGATGGCTTCCTGCAAAATACCGTTGATCAGCTTGATCACCGGCGCATCGTCATCACTGTCCAAAAGGTCGGATGAGTGCGGCAGATTGTCGGCCAGCGTACTCAGATCATCGTCACCCCCCAGGGCCGTCTCGGCCGTCTGTGACAGATCGGCATTGGCATAAACCTGTGCCATCAGGCTTTCAAATTCGGAGCCGTCAATGTCCCTGCAGGTTACCGGCCGATCAATAACGCGACGGGCTTCCAGCAACGCCGACAAGGGCACACCGGGACGCCGGGCCAAAACGGCTTCGCCCGCGTGCTCAAAGGCAACAAGGCCGAATTTTCGCGCAAAACTGTAAGACAGACGCGGCAGGGTTATCGTATCAGTGTCACTCACGGATCAGGGCTTCACAAGTGTGTCGATTTTTGAATAATCTCGCCCGGACTGGAGCATGTCATGCTGGCGCATTTGATCAAGCCTATCCTGCGTCAGGTGCATGGCATCATCCTTGTCACGGATAATTGTCGGGCGCAGAAAAACCATCAGATTGGTTTTGTCGCGGGATTTATTTTCGCTCTTGAAGAGATTTCCGATCAGGGGAACGTCGCCCAGAACGGGGACTCTGTCCACAGTAATCTCTTCATCATCCTGTATCAGGCCGCCTAAAACAATAATCTCGCCGTCATCAACCAGAACGGTCGCCTCTATGGTGCGCTGGTTGGTAATGGTATCATTGAAGCCGGCACTGGCGGTCGTGTTAAGTGAAGAGACTTCCTGTTTAATTTCAAGGCGGATGACGTCGTCCGTGCTGATTTGCGGCAGCACTTCCAGCTTGATACCGACCTCCCTGCGCTCAAAAGTCTGGAACGGGTTTTGATTAGCCGAGCCGAGGGAAGACCCTGTCCTGATCGGAATGTCCTGGCCCACAAGAAAACTGGCCGGGACATTGTCGAGGGTCGTCACAAAGGGTGTTGAGAGGACATTGGAGTCCGTGTCGCTTTCCAGCGCATTAACAATGGCGCCGAACACAACATCACCCTGTCGACCCACACCACCAATGCCGATACCCCTCGTTCCCGTCAACGAATTAATCGCCTGTGTCCGAAGTTCACCAAGTTGCTCACCGCTCAGGAGCCTCCCCGCAGTACCATTTTCACCCCCCGAATCGCCCGCAGTACCCTGTGATCCGACTACGGCACCGGTCAAAGCCAACAGGTTGGGGCGGCCCTGACCCGTGAAATTTGTTCCTATAAACGGAACGGAACTTCCCTGTGCACCGCTGAGTGCGAATTGGACACCGAGATCCCGTGCGGCCATATCGCTGACTTCAACAATAATGGCTTCGACCAGAACCTGGGGGCGGCGGACATCAATTTGACGAATAGTCTGTTCCAGCGCCCGCTGTGTTTCCGGTGTGGCACTGATGACGATCGTATTGCTCCCGGGCTCATGGGCCACGGTCGGAGCAGGCTCCCCTTCCCGCTCATAATTCGGTAAAAGCGTGTTAAGAAGCCCGATCAGGTTCTCTCCGTTTGAATGGCGCAAAGGGACAATTGTGACCGGTCCGCGCTGCATAACGCCCTGGGCATCAATTTGGACAATCACCTTGCGTACCCGCTCAAGCTCGGCAGGTTCACCTTCCAGCATCAGGTTCTTTGTGCCGGGAACAGCGGCGATGCGATAGGGCGGACGCGAACCGGCCAGGGACCTGATGGCGCCCTCAACCTCGGCCGGATCAAGATTTTCGAGCCGAACGACTTCAATGACAGCCTTCCTGACATCCATGGCCGCAACAATTTCCCGGGCCTTGCGCAGATTTTCCGGAAAATCCGAAACCACAATAATCCTGCCCCCGGGATTGCCCGTCAGGACACCCTGCGCATGCATTGCAGGCTTGATGAGCTTGGCCGCCTCAGCTGCATCAACGTGTTCGAGCGTGATAATGGCCGTGGCAAACTGTCCCTCCGGCCCCGAACCCGTAACAAAGGGGGACTCCTGTGCCGCACCTTGGATAAGGGTGATCCGGTACTCACCCGTTGGTGTGGGAATCACCGTATAACCGTGTACACGCATGACATTCGCGAAGACATCGAAAACCTCCTCCGGAGACAACCCCTGTTCAGATGATATGGTCACCTCGCCCCGCACCCGCGGATCGACGAGGAAGGTGCGGCCTGTGACTTTGGAGACATCGTCAATAAAGGCGCGGATATTGGCTCCCTGCATCGTGATAATATGATCGCCCTGGGCGCTGGCGGTAAGCGGAGCCGCAAGACACATGGCGGCTCCGGCCAGAAGCGCTGCTACTGATTTTTTCATAATCCAACTTCAAGTGTTTGAGATTGACCGTTCCGGATTAACTGGACAGACATGGACCCTGCATCCGCACCGACCCCGGACATCGCAGCAAAATCCGGGATACCCTGGCGCAAATCCGTGCCGTTAATATGTGTGAGTATGTCGCCGGAATTCAACCCCGTGGCTTTGAACTTTTCCAATTCCCTGGTAATTTCATACCCTTCGACTCTGCCGTCGGTCACTTTTCGACGCAAACCGGCCTCATTCAGAAAATCCAGCAAAGACGCCTCCACCTGTGTATCCGGGGCGGACGGGCGGGAGGTCTGCTGGAGCTGGGGGGCCGGTCTTTCGATCGTCCGGATGACCGACTGGCGATCATTTTCGGCAAATGTCAGACGTTCAGACGTACCGTCGGCACGGGACAATACTACATAGGCCGGAAACACGGACCTCAACCTGACACCGTTGAGGATTTCGTCACCGGTCACATAGGTTTTTTCCGTGCCGTCGGGTGTCCGGATAACGGCTGTTCCTCTTCCATTTACAGATCGGCGACCTGTAAGTTTAAGGTTGAGTGTCGTTTCCGGTGCATTTGCCTCGGGTTGTGCATCCTCAGCGACAGCAACCACCTCCTCGCGGTGAAACGGATCATGTTCAAATGCTTCCGGTCGGCTGTCCTGCCCCGGCCGGGAACCCGTCTGGTTCACCTGCCGGATCTGCACATCCTGCCAGAGACTGTCAGGCGATATGGCCCCGACAACGCTGCGAAATATAAAAAATCCAAGTGCAAACAGCGCGACTGCCTGCACGACCGTCAGTGCATAAGGGATTACGGGAATGTTGACACGCCTGTTCATGGATTTCCTGGCTCACATTATATATTTTTCGCCGTGTAACACAGGCCACGCAAAAAGAGAAAGACCGAATTTCCAACCTTTCCCATTTGTCACAAAGGCGTATCACAACCCGGTTGACAGGGAAACCGAGAAAGACACGCCGCGCCTGTAGGTATTAAACTCGGTGCGGCCCGCCTCTTCACTCGTCTGAAACTCTTCAAAATCCATATTCAAAAAGTTTCTGGCACTCAACCCCAAACTGAAGCGCCGGTTGTGCAGCCTGAATTTACGGCGATAAACCAGATCCAGTTGCACGCCCGGACTTTCAATCACGTCCGGAACAGCGCTGCTGCCGCGTATACCCCGGCGAGACACGCGATCATCCACCCAACCTGCGAGTATTGTAAACTGCTCATTGTCTGTCTCCCAGCCGAACTGGCCGTTCGCGATATTTTCAGGGGTGCCCTGCAGGGGCTGACCGTCAATACCAAACAGATTCGCAGGCGTACGCTTGCCGCGTGCATCAGTGATTGTGTCATCTGGCCCCGCCTTCACGGTTGCATCCGTATAGGTATAGTTTACGGTGAAGAACCAGTCGCGCACGTCGAAAAACTCTCCGCCGAACGGCATGTCAAAATTCGTTCTGAACTCGGCTTCAAAACCGGACAGCACGGCAGCGGGCGCGTTAATAAAGGAGGTTTCGAAATTGTTCGCGGACGTTTCAAATGTTGATTCCTCAATCGGGTTTTCAATGTCCTTGTAAAAACCGGCAAAGGCAAAAAACTGGTCGCGCCCGAAATAATGCTCAATACGTGCATCCAGATTCGTGAACCCGGAATCCACCAGATTGGGGTTCCCGTTATAGAGACGATCATTTTCCGGATCCAGAAACCGTGACAGGGCAAGCTCACGGAACTGGGGACGTGTAATCGTGTTCGAATAGCCCAGGCGCAGCTGTGTATCAGGCATGAAATTCCACGTAAACGATGCTGAAGGCAGAAGGTAATCATTCTCCAGTGAGGCCCGGCCAAGCCCCTGCGCGTTCGTCCGGCTGAACCGGTCAAAAGCGATCACATCCAGTCTGGATTCCTCGTAACGTACACCGACATCGGCCCGGACAGTCGGGGAGAACTCAATGTCGACCTTGCCGTAAACCCCCAGGACATTGAGCTCGCCGCTATAGTTATCGGTGGTTCTGATCTGTTCTTCCTGAATTTGAAACAGGGGACCGATGGTTGCAGCATCAAAGAGGACATCAACGCGGGTCGCCGCAATATGAGGATCCAGTTGGGTCAGGGCGTCATACTTCAGATTCAGGACAGCAAACTCGCGGTCCGTCCCGGCATAATCCACACCAATGGAAAAGTCGGTTTCCCACGATCCGCGCAGCAGTGTGAAGTAATTGAAGTCTATCCCGCCGCTACGGACCTCATCTTCAACTTCGGTAAACCTGATTCGGTGCGCATTATCACCCGGGAACAGGAATTGTCCCGAGGCGTCATTCCTTTCCCGTTCAAATTCTCTCTCGAACGGGGCGTCGCGTGTCGCGACAGAATAGGCGCCGCGCCAGTTTGCTGTCAGATCACCGAAGAAATGCTCACCGTTGAGTTGCGCGAAAAAGAGCTCTCTTTCATAGTACCCGTTTTTCTCGACGAGAATTTCTTCATTAACGCTGCGGCCTTCATCAATCTGGGCTTCCTTTGATGTGTCGTGAACATAAAAGACCGTCCCCTGGACAGATTCACCGGAGTCAAACGTGACCGAAGTTGACGCCAGCGCGTTCAATGTCGTCTCAAACGTCGATTCCAGTGTATCCAAGGCGCCCACGACCCGGCCGTTGGCCTGTTTCTGCCGGATCTTTTGTTTCGTGGACCAGCCGTTTTCAAAACCGACGGTTCCGACAAAACCTATGTCTCCAAAACGGGTAGGGATAATTTTACCCGCATCAACCGAAATATCCAGGTCCGGCCGTGTGTCGTCATCCGACTGAATGACCATAAGGTTCGGATCAGCCAGAAACTCACCGATAACTTCCCTGTCGAAATCCGTTTGTACATTGAGCGCCTGACCCGCTTCCAATACAGCCAGAAGCGGAGCGGGGATGTCACGGGTACCGTCGTCAAACCCCGTTGTGTCATGATCACCGCCGCGGACGAAAATGCTCTGCTTCCCTGTGGTTTCGGTATTTACACCCGTTCCAATCCTGAATTTCAAAAAGTCTTCCGGAGGTGACTTCAGCGTGCGCAGATCAATGATACCGCCACCGAATTCACCCGGGTAGTCGGGTGAGAAAGTTTTCTGAACCGTTATGTTGTTCAGAATGGCGGACGGGAACAGATCCAGCGGCACTGTCCGGCGCAGGGGTTGCGGACTGGGCAACGGCGAGCCGTTCAGCAGGGCGGATGAATAGCGATCCCCCAAACCGCGGACATAGGCAAAACGTCCACCGATGACACTCAGACCGCTCACACGGGTCAGGGCCAGAGCGGCATTTGCGTCACCCTGTCTGACCAGATCTTCCGGACGCAGAAAGGAGGCAATCTGTGATGTCGCACGCTGTGGATCGGGAATGAAACGGCCGGTGGCAATGACCTCATCCCCGGGGATTGCTGCTGCGCCGTCCTGTGCCTGAGCCCCCGTGCCCAAACCCGAAACGGCGACCGACACAGCCAATGCGGCCCTGAATGATGTTTTGAGTGATGTGCTGTTGTTCATGGATAAAACCCCGGGTCATGTCTGTGCCGACAGGATTTGAAACGACGGGGTCGCACCCGTGCGCGGCCCGCTCCAGTCATATGTGATCAACAGGGATCGGAGGTTTCCAGACCGCATGTCCAGCCCTGCCACCAGGTATCGGACGCATCCCTGACAGCACCGATGTAATCAACACTCTCAAGGAAGGTGTTGCCTTGGGGAACCGCGGCGGCAATCACGGCAGCCTCGACCGTGCCGTTGACGAACCCGTCAAGCGTGTTGTCTACGTCAGTCACATTGTTTGCATCGGCGTCAACGGCGGCCTGGCCGGTTACCGGATC
Organism: Hyphomonadaceae bacterium; assembly: GCA_014324115.1. Classification (GTDB taxonomy): domain Bacteria; phylum Pseudomonadota; class Alphaproteobacteria; order Caulobacterales; family Maricaulaceae; genus JACOMS01. The sequence continues at coordinate 57,571 of JACOMS010000001.1, read as the reverse complement.
AGCGTCATCATCCGTATCTGTTGTCAAAACCCCGCCTGCACAGTCAAACAGCACAGACCGGAATGCCGGATCAGACCCCGCCGTGAAGCCCTCAATACCGTCCCCGGCGTCGTCCTCATAGTCAAGACAGGCATTTCCGTCAGTCAACACACCATTCAGGTATGTTCCGATTGTGCCCGAGTTGACGCGGATACCGTGACTGTCCGTGTTGCCCGCACCGATGAGCGTGAAGTTGGCAATGGTCGCATCGGACGCCGGTGTTACGCCCGGTGCAACAGAACTGGCCTCAATACTGTTGTCAGACGTGTCGCCGCCGCGCTGAAGACCGATAACATATTGAATGCTGCCCTGATAACCGCTGTCTGTGTCCAGTTGCTCGTCGTCGTTACCTGTAAGAACGACGTAACGCGCGTCTACAGTCCCACCGAAGAATTCCATACCATCGTCAGAACTGTTGTGAACCTGAATGTACGCAACCGTTGTGCCGTCACCGACACCACCGAAGGTGATGCCGTTCAGCTCAACGTCTGTTGCAACTTCATTACCGGCATGGCGCACAGTCACATATCGAAGGGTCCCGCTATTGGAATTCCCGTCGGCACCGCCATACAGCGCATCCGGCTCAGTCACGCCTTCAATGATGTTTTCACATCCGGTTGTTCCGCCGGTTCGACCCGGAACATTACAGCGATTAATCGGGGCATTGCCGAGAATAACAACACCGCCCCATTCACCGATGGCGTTTTCGCGTGCACCGGCCCCGGCAATGTCATTCCGGCTGGTGAACATGATCGGAGCCTCCCGCGTCCCCGAAGCTTCAATCCGGTGACAGCGGTTGACAACCAGATAGTCCGAGCCCGCATCACCGGCAATCGTGACACCGGGCTCTATGGTCAGCACAACCGGTGTCACATCCGCGCAGGTACTGCCGCCATCCCGGCCGACGTCAAGACGACCGCTCAATTCATAGACAACACCCTCCACAAAGGGAATCGTTGCCGATTGGGTCAAAACACCCCTGAATTCCGAAAGGTTGCCGAGTGGCACACTGCAGAGTGTCTGCTCACCCAGTGCAGAGCCCGCACCATCCCCGGGGCAGGATGCCGCCGTGGCGGATGTGATGTTGACCGTCAGCGTACCTGAACCGGAGTTGCCTTCTGAATCTGTGGCTGTCGCGGTACACACACTGGTTGTGCTGTCAGGGACCGTCGGCGCCGTAAACACACCTGTACCGACGTTATAGCTGCCGCCATTGGTGCAGGACACGGTCGGCGTCACCGCACCGTCAACGGCGTCGGTTGCCGAAACCTGTGACATTCCGGTGTCGCCGGACGGCAGGGTGAGTGACACAGGATTGAAGGATACAACAGGGGCCGTTTCGTCCGGGGCGATGATGGACACCGTGAGTGTGGCGCTGCCTGCATTCCCGGCCGCGTCAGTTGCCGTCGCGGTGCACACAATATCCGTATTAACACTGACTGCGGGGGCGGTGTAGGTGTTGCCCGCAAAAGACCCCCGCGTGCATGTCACGTCAGGCCCGCCCGTGACACCCACATTATCCGTCGCGGTAAGTGTTGATACACCCGTGGAGGCCGAATTTACGGTAATAACCGCCGGACTGAAGCTCACTGCGGGGCGGATCGTATCCCGTGTAACTTCGGTCAGACCCGGTGATATGATTTCACTGCCCTGGCTGCAGGCGGCCAAGGCCAGGCCGACAGCTGATGCTGACGCCATGTGGCGGAGAGTTGGTCTCACGGGTTTCCTCCATCAACAGGAACGATCTGTTTTGGCGAACAGGACGAGGGGCTCGTCTTTCCCGCCTGATTTGGCCGTTCTTGTGACAGAGAGTTGTGACAGAATTTTTATTTTTGGATGTCGGAATTCTGATTTTTTCATGACGAAAATGGGTCTTTTTTGTCACAAAACATACATACGGGAATTCACACGTGCCCTTGGGTGAGGCCCCGAACGCAAGGGGATGAGGCAACGGGATGACGCGGCGGGTTCCGGCCTTGTCCGGACAACCGGTGCGCGGGCTGCAGACACCCACGCCGGGCACGCAGCATATATCCTCAACGTTCCGCATCGGGGCCTGTGTTTGGGTTTTTGTTCGGAAAACGACCGTTTATGTCCCGTTTGGAGGGAGGGGTTGCTGTGTACCCGGTCTTCCTCCGGTCGGCCTGCCGGGGCCGATGCCCTGTCGAGGCTGATACGGGGCGACGTTTTATTCAGATTTGTAGGAGCTAAAACGACAGGGCCGCGCAGTTTGCGCGGCCCTGCGTGTGTTGATGTGATCAGGGTTATTCAGAGTCTGAATTTTCCAGACCATACGTCCATCCCTGCCACCAGGTATCAGAGGCATTCTCGACAGCACCGATGTAGTCAAGTCCTCCCTCCAAAGCTGCGTCAGGAGGAGAAGCAGGAGCGTTTGCAGGCGGGGGAGGAAGCGGAATCGGAGTTGCACGAACTCCCCTCTCGGCCCTGCCTCTGAAAAACCCGTTGACAAGGGTGTTGGCCTCCTCGGTCTCATTATTGGCACTGGCGGAATTAACAGCGGCCAGAGCCGTTGTTCTGTCACTGCCCGGCGTCAACAGCCCGCCTGCACAGTCAAACAGCACAGACCAGAACTCCGGATCAGACCTCGATTCAAGGCCCTCAATACCGTCACCGGCTGTCGGCTGATAGTCAAGGCAGGCGCCATCACTGGTGACAACACCATTCAGCCAGGTTCCGATTGCACCATCGCGCACGCGGATACCGGGACCTTCGTCGCCCGTACCGACGAGAGTGAAGTTAGCGATATACGGATTGGAGAGATTGCCGCCGACCTCTATACCGCCGACCCCGACCCCGTTCTGAACACCGACAAGGCGTTGAATACCGCCCAGATAACCACCGTCAATGTGAAGCTGCCGGCCGGTATTACCGGTTAAAACAATCCGCTCCGGGTCCACTGTACCGCCAAGGTAGCGGATACCGTTCCCTTCGGTGTTGTGAACCTGAACGCTCTTAACCGTCGTACCCCTACCGACACCGGCCAAGGTGATACCGCTGTCGAAAGGTCCAAAACCGGCATACCTGACCTGGACATAGCTTAAGGAACCCGAATCGTCGTCAACGTCACCGCCGCCGTAACCAGACGCATAGATACTGCTTTGGCAGCCGACAGTGCGGGGAGTTACGCCATCAAGATCACAGTTGGTGATGGGCGCAGAGCCCAGAATGACCAGACCGCCCCAGTCACCGGCGGCCGTATCGCGACCACCCCGGGCACCTGTGACGTCCTCTTCAGACGTAAAGATGATCGGGTTGGCTGCCGTACCATTGGCTGTGATTGTAGAGCCGCCATTCACCACAAGGTAATCCGTATTGTTGCGACCGAAGACTGTAACACCCGGTTCGATGACAAGCTCAGCTGTATCGCCGCCATCAACACCGATGTCGACACGACCGTCAAGACGGTACAGATTACCGCGGGTCAGTCGCACAAGAGCATCCGCGTCGCTGATTTCGTTGACTCCAGAATTAGAACGGACGGAAGTAGCGCTGACCACACAGACATTGTGGTCGAAAATATCATAAGGGGCTTCACTGGTACCCATCGGGCACTCAATCCGCGGCGACAGATAATTCGTCCCCGATGACCGCACCCAACCGGTCGTCCAGTTCCCGGTCAGCGTTTCCGTGTCCGGATTGAAAGCACCAGGGTAACGACCAGCGGAAACACTGATGGTCTCCGGAACCGGGAGGAATACCGCGTACGGAGAGGGGGGGTCTACAAAGTCCGGAATGGTGCTACTAACAACATTACCATTGACGCCGTTAGCAATACCAGTAGTCACATCTCGCTCAGTCAGTATACTTGGCGGAGTCATATTATTGCAGTAAAAATGCACGGAGCTGATGACAAGCGTGGCTTCTTCCGGTCCCCCCACACAAGCGTCGCCACCATCCGTGGAGGTGTTGATCACAACACCGTCCCGGTACGTACCTACCCCACCAATCCAGCGAGTATTGTCACGGGCGTCTTCCACCAAGGTGAAGTTACGGATGACAGGATTGGAAGCGTTGACCCTGATGGACTGGCCCTGCGAAGAGCCCCTCCCGTCAATCAACAGACGCTGAATCCGACCACTGTAACCGTTGCGTATGTCCAGATATGCACCAGTTCTAGTCATGTTGTCCTCTGCGTCAAGGTATTCGTATGAACTGCTGGTCCCCGCGAGAACAACGCGACTCATGTTTACATTCCCACCGAGGAGCGTCATACCCGCGACGTTGGAGGCGTTATCGCCACTCCATTCGAGTTCAACCTGCATGCGGTCCACCGTCGTACCGTTACCGACACCGGCGAATATAACGCCGCCCGGGGTGAAGGAAACAGCCTCGTCTTGCTCGTTACGCCTATCGAAACGACCCGTGGCCCCGCTTACGGTCACATACTGAAGCATCCCGCTGTTGGACATCTCACCGGCACCGCCATACCACAACGCTCCCCCTGCGGCTGCGGTTACGCCACTGACAGCATTCTGACATCCGGCAGTTCCAGGGGTTGCATCCTCAACATTACAGACACCGATCCCGGCATTACCCAGGATAACAATACCGCCCCATGTGTCGGACCCGTTCGACCAGAAGCGGATCGGACGGTCCTGCGTTCCCACAGCTTCAATCCGGTGACAGCGGTTCACGACCAGAAGGTCCCGCCTTTGATCAGCCACAACCGTGACACCGGGCCGGATAACCAGCCTGGCCGACGTCACGCCTGCGCAAGTAGCGCTATCGGCATCCGCTGCGCCCACGTCAACACGGCCGTCCAGCTCATAAACAACACCCTCAATATACCTAAGCTCCGTTGTTCCAGTCAGCACACCCCCGGGTGCCCTGATTGTGCAGACCACCTTCGGATCATTTATATCTGACAATTCTCCTGACAAGTCGGCATTTCTACTAAAGCCGGCGGGGCAGGTTGGCGTCCGTGGGGCGGGAGTGATCTCAAATACAAGCGTAGCCTCACGGGAAACACCGCCAATTGCGGGAGTCGTCGCAGTACAGACACTGTATGTGGTTTCAGTGACTCTCGGCGCAATAAAAGTGGTTCCCCGAAACCTGCCGCCATTGGTGCACTCAACCTGCGGGGGAGCAACCGCCCCATCAGCACCACGGATCAGCACAAGATCATCTCTACTCGCACTGACCTGCACCGGGGTCAAGGTCTGTCCTGGTCTCAACTCGTCGTAAAAACCAGAGGAGACCACGCTACCCCTGACAAAGAAATACACCGGATCTGGAGAAATGTTCCGAACATAGGAGTCGGGAGAGGGAGGAGTGGGAGGAGTGGGAGGAGAGGTCAGCGTGATGAGAACTGTGAGTGTGGCTGTGCCCTCATTCCCGGCAAGATCAGTTACCGTCGCCGTACACGTCGCCGTGGTAGGAGCATTGACGACAGGCGCTGTGTAGGTGTTGGTATTGGTGTTGAGGAAACCCTCCTGATCACATTCCACCGTGAGGCGGCCCGCTCCTGTTTCCACAACCCCCTTGTCACCATCCTCCGTGCCGTCAGGGTCTCTCGCCGTGACCGTCACATTCTCCACCGTCATGCCCGACAGCACCTCAAGGAGGTCCGGGCTGAAGGTGATAACCGGCGGCATTGTTTCCCTGGCGACGGAAACTGTGAGTGTGGCGGTGCCCTCATTCCCGGCCGCGTCAGTCGCCGTCGCGGTACACGTCACCTCCGTATCAGCATTGACGAGAGGTGCGGTATAGGTGCCGTTCGCAAAGGAACCGCCATCCGTACACGTCACCACGGGGACGACCACACTATCCAGATTATCCATCGCGGTGAGGGTTGACACAACCGCCCCGCCCGAATCCACAGTCAGGGTATCCGGGCTGAAAGTGACCGTCGGCGGCTCTGTCTCCCTGGCGATGGAAATCGCGAGCGTTCCGGTGCCCGTATTCCCGGCACCATCAGAAACCGTCGCGGTACACGTGGCCATGGCATCAGCACTCAATACGGGCGCGCTGTAGGTGATGGTGGCGACGTAGGCTTCGACATCCGGATTATCGTTATCCGGATCCGGACTAAAGTCACTCCGTTCAACGCGACCCCGATCACACGTCACAGCGGCGCTTCCCGGAACAATAGACACATTATCCTGCACTGCAAGGATTGACGTAGCCGTCGCGCCGGAGGCCACTTCAAGGGTCGCCGGGGCGAAGGATACAACCGGCCGTACCAGTTCCCTGGCAACGGTAATTCTAAGCGTGGCGGTGCCTGCATTGCCGGCCGCGTCAGTTGCCGTCGCGGTACACGTCAACGTGGAATCGGCACTGAGGTCAGGTGCGGTGTAGGTGTTGGTCTCCACGTTAAAGGAACCGCCCCCATCACACGTCACCACGGGGACGATCATACCATCCACATTATCCGTTACCGTGACCACCGACACATCCGTTCCACCGGAAGCCAGGACAAGGACCGGTTCTTCGAAGGTGACGACCGGTTGCGTCGTTTCCGCGGCGACAGTAAATGTGAGTGTCCCGGTGCCTTCATTGCCGACCGCGTCAGTTGCCGTCGCGGTACAGGTCACCTCGGTATCCACACTGACGACAGGCGCAGTGTAGGTGTTGGTCTCCAGATTAAAGGAACCCGCATCACACGTCACCACGGGGACGAGCTCACCATCCACATTATCCGTCGCGGTGACTGTCAACGCCGCCGTCGCGCCGGAGGCCACACTGCCGAGAGTATCCCGGCTGAAGGTGATAACCGGCGGTGTTGTTTCCGCGGCAATGATAACCGAGAGCGTGGCGGCGGCGCTTTCATTCCCGGCCGCGTCAGTGGCCGTCGCGGTACACGTCGCCGTGGTAACAGCACTGAGGTCAGGTGCGGTGTAGGTACCGGCATCCACATCAAACGAACCGTTCGTACACGTCACCGTGGGGACAACCGTACCATCCACATCATCCGTCGCGGTGAGTGTCACCGAAACCGTCTCGCCGGATTGCACGGGAACACTGTTCGGTTCGAAGGCGACTTCCGGCGCTGTCATCTCCCTGGCGACGGAAATTGTGAGTTCGGCTTCGCCTTCATTCCCGGCCGCGTCAGTTGCCATCGCGGTACACGTTGCCTCGGTATCCACACTGACCACAGGCGCGGTGTAAGTGTTGTCGGCAAAAGAACCCGCATCACACGTCACCTCGGGGGCGACCGTATCATCCAGATTATCCGTCGCAGCGAGGGTTGACATACCCGTCGCGCCGGAGGCCACGTCAAGAGTCGCAGGAGTGAAGGTGATAACCGGCGGTTCTGTTTCCGCGGCAACGGAAATCGTGATTGTGGCGGTGCCTGCATTGCCGGCCGCGTCAGTTGCCGTCGCGGTACACGTCACATCATCGGTATCAGCACTTAACACAGGCGCAGTGTAGGTGTTGTTATCACTGTCAAAGGAACCGTACTTACACGTCACCTCGGGGACGAGGTCACCATCCACATCATCCATGGCGGTGACTGTCAATTCCACCGTCGCGCCGGAGGCCACGTCAACAAGGGCATCCGGGCTGAAGGCGACAACCGGCGCTGTCATTTCCCTGGTGATGGAAATTGTGAGCGTGCCGGTACCTTCATTGTTGGCAGCATCGGAAGCCGTCGCGGTACACGTCGCCATGGTATCGGCACTGACCACAGGCGCGGTGTAGGTATCGTCAGCAAAGGTACCCTGATCACATGTCACCGTGGGTCCGGTTGTAACACCCACATTATCCGTCGCGGCGAGGGTTGATGACCCCGTACCGCCGGAATCTACGGTCAGCGTCGCCGGACTGAAGCTCACCGCAGGCATAGCCGTATCGGCCGGGGGAGGCGGCGGGGGAGGCGGTGGCGTAACGACGTCGTCGTCACTGTCGCTACAGGCGGCCAGGGCCAAACCGGCAACCGATGCCGCCATAATGTTCCGAATTACTTTTTTCATCAGGTTTCCCTCACTGTATGGAATAATGTTTCTGTTCGCAGCAACACAAACCTCGCCGACTCAAGCCGCTGACCGTCGCCATATCGGACATGCAGCGTGCGCGGTCAACACCTATTTTCAAAATATATGGATTTTTTTTCATGGAACATAAAACCGCCGCGCAAGCCTGTTGGCAAAACCGTTGCAAAAACGCGGAGATGGGAATTTTCTGTTCCTGTTTATATGGAGTGTGACCGGCTTCAGAAATGGCACCGGACCGGAGGCTTACATGGACTTTGTTTATGAATTTGCTCCCGGAGCGGGTGCTGATTGATTGGCAGTGCGTTTACATCACGCGGGAGAAAGTCGAGGCGGAACTGATCCTCAAGACAGTTTCAGAGGTTGCTCGCCGTAACTAATTGACGGGTATTACCTGTCAGAGTCATCCACCCAACCCCTGACCCTTTACAAAACCTGCAAAATAGCGGAGAGTGGTGACCGGTCCAAGTCTAGCCCGTTAAGGTCGAATACATCCGAAAAAACGATGAAGAAAATCCGTAAAGCTGTACTCCCTGTTGCCGGACTTGGCACGCGCGTCCTGCCGGCCACAAAATCCACCCCGAAAGAAATGATGCCGGTGGTTGATCGCCCCGCTCTGCAATATGTGGTTGATGAGGCCTGCGAAGCCGGGATTGAGCATATTGTCTTTGTTACAGGTCGAAATAAAGGCTCGATTGAGGATTATTTTGACCGGGCCTACGAGCTTGAGGCGACACTTCGCGACAGGAATAAGACCGGGCTTCTTGATCGTATCACCTCGGAACTCCCCGAAGCCGGGTCAACCAGCTTTGTGCGCCAGCAAAGCCCGCTGGGATTGGGACATGCGATCTGGTGTGCCCGTGACGTAATCGGGAATGAGCCATTCGCGATTTTGTTGCCGGATGTCCTCGTAAAAGCCGAGAAAAGCTGCCTTGCGCAGATGGTTGAGGCTTATGAGAGAGTCGGCGGTAACATCGTTGCCGTGGACGAAGTGCCGATGGAGCGAATCTCGTCCTACGGCGTGATTGCGCCGAAGGGACGGGCCGACGGCAATCTTGTTGAAATGTCCGCCATGGTTGAGAAGCCGCCCACTGACAGGGCCCCTTCCAACCTGAAAATCACGGGGCGCTATATTCTACAACCCGAGGTGATGAAGCTTCTCTCTGACCAGGCCGCAGGGGCCAGTGGAGAAATTCAACTTACAGACGCCATGACCCGCCTGATGAAACAACAGACTTTCCACGCTTTGAAGTATGACGGGCAGGATTATGACTGCGGGTCGAAATATGGCTATTTTGAAGCCAATGTCGCCTTCGCCATTGACCATCCGGAAATCGGCGAGGAAGCCCGTGCGCTTTTGAAACGCCTCCAACAGGCCTGATAGAGGCGTCATGCCACACCCTCTGACATCACAGGCCCAACACCTGAAATCCTGGTTGATTGATGCGGCGCTGCCGTTTTGGGCTGAAAACGCTCGCGATGATCAAGGACTGTTTTACGAATATCTCAACCATGATTGCACACCTGCCGTTAACGCCGTTCGCAGGTTACGGGTTCAAGCGCGTCAGATCTACACTTATGGTCTTGCGACACAACTAGGCTGGTATGACGCGGCGGATATTGTCCGCAAAACATGGGACGCCATGCTTCGGATCGGGTATATGCCGGACGGCGAGGACGGGTTTATTCATCTCCTGAACCCGGATTACAGCGTCAATGATGAACGCCGCGATCTCTACGACCATGCCTTTTACCTGTTGTCCGCGGCCTTTGCAAAAGAGCATGTGGATGATGCAGAACCCGTATCAAGTGATATTTTGACCTTGCTCAATAAATGGGCGTCTCCATACGGAGGCTGGGTCGAGGGGCGGCCTGTTACCCTTCCCCGGCGGCAAAACCCGCATATGCACCTGTTCGAAACCTCGCTGGTATGGATGAAAATCCCGGAGACTCGTATCTGGCGAAACATGGCCGATCACGTGTTCGGGCTTTTTCAAAACTGTTTCTTTGACGCCAGACACCACATTATCCGTGAATTCTTTGGTGATGACTGGACCATTGCCGATGGCGAAAAAGGCGACACGGTCGAGCCGGGCCATATGGCGGAATGGGTCTGGCTGCTGTGGCAATATGAGCGACAGACCGGAACAGACACATCTTTTTATGCCAACACCCTATATGACCGCGTCCTCAAGGGTCCGGATTTTTTCCTGTATGACGAGGAGGGTGTATCCGGTGAAGTTCGACGGCGGACACGTCGATTGTGGTGCCAGACGGAACTCGTCAAAGCCCATCTGGCGCAGGGCGAACGCGGGATCAAGGGAGCCGTTGACGCTGCGGCAGCATTAATCGACGGTCTGATGGCCCACTACCTGATGCCGGGAGGCTGCTGGAATGATCAGCTTGATGCCTGCAACGCAAATATCGCTACAACAATTCCGACCAGCACGCTCTATCACATCATCTGCATGATTGCCGAGGTCGACCGCATCGCCACTATTCAGGATTAATCCGCTCAATCCACATGCGCCGGACGTGAACCGTGCGGCCGTCCCCGGTTTCATCCGGCCAGATGCCGAAATAGGCCCCGCGATAATCAATTTGAATATTTTCGGGGGTAAATTCGAACCCGTAACGCTTGAACTCATCTGTAAGCTCAAATTTGCGCCAGCCCGATGCGGATTTCGGGGAGAAAAATGCGAATTCGAAACTGTCCGATCCATTGTCGGTTCCCGACCGCGCCTCAACGGAAAACCGCACAGGATGGCCAAAAAACACCTTTTGGTAACCCGGTGACAAAGCCACAAATATTCCGGCGGAGGGGGCATCTTCCTTGCGCGCATTGGCCGACATGACGGCATACACATCAGAACCCGACAGGTCGCTATCAAGCTCAATCAATGTACCCGGCGCCGCTGTCAGGTTTCGCAGCGCTTCACCTTCAACCACCAAACCGCCCGAAGGGTCGACATCATACTCTGTGGAAAAGGACATGGCAAAGACGATTATCGCCCCGACAACAAGCGTACACACGGGATAAAAAAGCCAGTCTTTCATACGGGTCAGTTATACATCAACGCACACATTTGCCAGTGATGCCGCGTTAAAATTACAAAAGGAAGAGCACGACGCATTCATCGGGATTCTGAAGTCAGAGCATGTGCATAATTTTACGCAGACACCGGCTAGACACTGCCAAGACTTTCTTAATCAAGACTTTCTTAACAATGGGCTGCCAGATTTCATCCATGTCCTGCAGTGATCAACCCTTGGCAAAGGATGCGCTTTGCATGTTTTGTGAACACCTGTCCGGTGAACGGCGTTTATCGGAACGAACCGTTGAGGCTTACGGACGGGATATCCGCGGCTTTATCACGTTTACAGGCGAGCATATCGGAAAACCGCCGAAACTGATCGACTTTCAAACCCTCCAAGTCAGGGATTTTCGAGCATTTCTGGCCCATTTGCGGCGGCGGGACTCGTCTCTGTCTAACGCATCCATAGCCCGAACCCTCTCGGCTTTGCGGACATTTTTTCGTTATATGGACAGACGCTGGGACGTCAACAATCCGGTCCTTGCGCAGATTCGGGCCCCCAAAGCCAAAGCGCCCATCCCGAAACCGCTATCAATCTCCGGCGCCACGGAAATGGTGGCGGCAGGTTCAGCGACAGATGAACGGCCATGGGTACTTGCTCGAAACAGGGCGGTCATGATGCTGCTCTACGGGGCAGGTTTGCGCATTTCGGAAGCATTATCCCTGACCACCGACGATATGCCCCTGTCGGATCGCCTCGTGATTACGGGTAAAGGTAACAAATCCCGTCTTGTTCCTGTCCTGCCGCAGGTCAGGCAGGCGGTTGAGCATTATTTATCCCTCAATCCTCATGTTATTGCGGACGGTGAAAGTATCTTCCGCGCCATCCGCGGCGGTGAATTATCAGCCCGACACGTGCAAAAAGACATGCAGATCATGCGCGACTATCTCGGCCTGCCGGACAGTGCGACACCGCATGCGCTCCGGCACAGTTTTGCCACACATCTCCTCTCGGGTGGAGGTGACCTGCGTACAATCCAGCAACTCCTCGGTCACGAAAGCCTGTCAACGACGCAGAGATATACGGACGTCGATGCGGGCACCCTGCGCCGTGTGCACAAGGCGGCACACCCGCGAGGCTAGTCGCACGACCAGATGGGCTGCAAGGACCGCGATTGCGCCAACCGCGTCGGCACACTGCGGGCTCACGATGTCGTTTTCGAACCTCCGCCCAAATTACATTTGCATGGTCCAACCTTCAACGCCCATGGAGGCCTGGCGGACAGCTTCACTCATCGTCGGGTGGGCGTGGCAGGTGCGGGCAATATCCTCACTGGCGGCGCGGAATTCCATGGCAACACAAACTTCGTGAATCATATCTCCGGCCCCGACCGCGACCATATGCGCACCGAGGATTTCATCCGTTTCGGCATGGGCCAGAATTTTGAAAAAGCCGTCCATTTCGTGATTGACACGCGCCCGGGAATTGGCCGTAAAAGGGAATTTCCCCGATTTGTATTTAATTCCAGCCTGCTTTAGTTCTTCCTCGGTCTTACCCACAAACGCGATTTCAGGCTTGGTATAGACTACGCCCGGAATGACACCGTAGTTCACATGCCCGGCTTTTCCCGCGATGATTTCCATCACAGCCACCCCTTCATCCTCGGCCTTGTGCGCCAGCATGGGACCGTGAGTGCAATCACCAATGGCGTAGATACCGTCGATATTGGTCTTGAAATGATCGGTTTCGATAAAGCCGCGTTTGTCGGTTTTCACGCCGATTGCATCCAGACCCAGGCCGTTCGTGTAGGGGCGACGGCCGATACAGACCAGCACAACATCGGCGTCCATCGTATCCGCCCTGCCGCCTCCGGACGGTTCGCAAAAAACTTTCAGACCGGTGTTCAGCTTCTCAATACCTGTCACTTTATGGCCAACCTTGAACTTCATGCCCTGCTTCCTGAAGATACGCATGGCCTGTTTCTGCACTTCGCCATCCATACCCGGCAGAATATGGTCGAGGAATTCCACGACCGTCACCTCGGCCCCCAAGCGTCGCCAGACGGAGCCGAGCTCAAGTCCGATAACACCGCCGCCAATCACAATCATTTTGCCGGGAACCTCATGGAGTTCCAGCGCACCTGTGGACGAGACAATACGCTCTTCATCGATCTCTACACCGGGTAGCGGGGCGACCTCCGAGCCTGTTGCGATGACAATGTTTCCGGTTTTGAGCTGTTTGCCGTCAACATCGACCGTATTGGCATCAACAATTCTGCCGGTGCCTTCCATATGGTCGACTTTGTTTTTCCTGAACAGAAACTTCACGCCATCCGTGAGTCCGGATACGGTCCTGGACTTGGCTTCCATCATTTTCGGCAGGTCGAATGTAACTGACGCCTTCATTCCCATACCCCCGAAATCTTTTTCAGCGGTTTCATAGAGTTCAGTGGCGTGGAGTAGCGCCTTGGACGGGATGCAGCCGACATTCAGGCAGGTGCCGCCGAGGGTTTTGCGTTTCTCGACACAAGCGACCTTCAGGCCCAGCTGCCCGGCGCGAATGGCCCCGTTATAGCCTCCCGGTCCGCCGCCGATAATTATTACGTCATACTGATCTGCCATGCCAGACTCCTGTTACGCAGGGTTGTTTAGAGGGGCCCAAACCCGGGGTCAACTTTAACCTGTAATCATTCCATCGGAAGCCGGGCAGGTGATGGACGACCGGCCGACTTTGGCACATTCATCGTATTCGCAACCCCGGAATAATTATAGCCAACGCTCACCGAATCAAGTCAGGATACCACGGGACACCTGTTTGCGGGAATACCAGATTTCGAAGAGGCCGATAGCAACAATCACCATCGGCATAATCCAGCGGGTATCGCCTGCGACTTCCTGCAGGACAGGTGAGGTCACCGTCCAGGCATTGCTAACCAAAGCCCCGATAATAGAGATCATGAACATGGTCACGGCCAGCCTTTTACGTATCAGAAATAAAACAGCCGCAAGCAAGCCACCCCAAACACCTATCGCATACCCCGCCATGGCCCACGCCGGGTAGACATCCCGCAAAGCCGCCATCTCCTCTCCATACACATTGGCATATTGTTTCCCGGATGCTATTGTATCAAAAAGATAGCTGGCGCAGCCGACGAGATTCCAGATTACAAAAAAGCATCCCAATATCCAGAATATCACGGCTGGTTTGATATCAGATGACATATACCTCTCCCCAAATTCAGAGGGACATTTGCCATATGAAGCGGCCTAGAGGTCGAGCAGTACCCGTTCCGGATCTTCGAGACATTCTTTCACGCGCACGAGGAAGGTCACGGCCTCCTTGCCGTCAACAATGCGGTGATCATAGGACAGCGCCAGGTACATCATCGGACGGATGACGATTTCATCATCAATCACGACCGGGCGTTTCTCGATTTTGTGCATGCCCAGAATACCGGATTGCGGCGGGTTAAGGATGGGTGAACTCATCAGGGAACCGTAGACCCCACCGTTGGAGATGGTAAATGTGCCGCCGGACATGTCAGCAATGGACAAATCTCCATCACGGGCTTTCTGACCCAGATCCGCAATGCCTTTTTCGATACTGCCGAGGGAGAGCTCATCGCAATCACGCAGCACAGGTACGACCAAACCCTTATCCGTGCCGACGGCAATACTGATATCGTAATAATTCTTGTAGATTATATCCGCGCCGTCAATTTCCGCATTCACGGCCGGTACGTCTTTGAGCGACTGAACACAGGCTTTGACGAAAAAGCTCATAAAGCCGAGTTTGACGCCGTGTTTTCTGAGGAAAAGTTCCTTGTATTTTGAGCGCAACGCCATAACCCCGCTCATATCCGCCTCATTATAGGTTGTGAGCATGGCGGCTGTATCCTGCGCATCCTTCAGGCGCCGGGCGATGGTTTGCCGGATCCGTGTCATGCGCACCTTTTCCTCACGAGGATGATCCACGCGCGGCACCATCGGCACGGGCGATGCGGGCGGCACGGGCGATGCGGGCGGCACGGGCGATACGGGCGGCACAGGCGATACGGGTGGGGGAGCCGGTGCTTTTGCAGGCGGACCGGTTCTGGCCTCCAGCGCGTCACCCTTGCGGACACGACCACCTTTACCCGTGCCCTGAATCGCCGAAGCATCCAAACTGTTTTCTTCAATCACACGTTGAGCCGACGGCATGACCTTCCGGTCAGAGTCGCGATCGGCATATCCCTGATAACCGGACGCCTTGCCACCTTCGTCACCGGCCCCCGCAGATTCGCCCACCATCAGGGTACAGATTGTTTGTCCAATGACTGCGATTTCGCCTGCGGGGACAAAAATTTCACCCATCACGCCGGGCTCCGGCGCAACCAGTTCCTGCGCGGCTTTATCTGTTTCCAGCTCAACGATCGCCTCGTCCTTCCCGACACTGTCACCGACTTGTTTGAACCAGGTTGCAATTGTAACCTCGGCAACGCTTTCACCGACATTCGGCACATTGATATCAAGCCTTGCGCCCCCCCCCGATGACGCCGCCGGGGCAGCATCAATCTGCTCTTTTTCCTGGACCTCTTCACCTGGGGACCTGTTCGTGGATTTCGCAGCCCCTGTGCCGTTACCCAGACGCGCAATCAGTGCACCGACCTCTGCGCTTTCGCCCTCCGGCACGACAATCTCTTCCAGGATGCCGTCTTCGGGCGCAACCAGTTCCTGCGCGGCCTTATCTGTTTCCAGCTCAACAATCGCCTCGTCCTTCCTGACACTGTCACCGACTTGTTTGAACCAGGTTGCAATTGTAACCTCGGCAACGCTTTCGCCTACATTCGGAACTCTAATATCTGTCATTTTGGTCTCCCGCTCCTAAGCCAAGGCTTCGTTAATCAAAGCCTGTTGTTCCTTTTTGTGTTTAGACGCAATGCCGGTGGCTGTCGAGGCGCTTGCGGGTCGACCCACATATTGAGCACGGGAGTTTTTCGCACCGATATCGACAAGCGTTTCTTCAATAAGCGGATTGATGAAAGTCCAGGCACCCATATTTTTCGGCTCTTCCTGGCACCAGACCATGTCCGCATTTTTGAACCGTTTGAGTTCGAGAGCCAAAGCGTCATCAGGATATGGATAGAGCTGTTCTACACGCAGCAGATAAATATCGTCACGCCCGGCGGCCTCACGAGCCTCGAACAGATCATAGTAAACCTTTCCCGAGCACAGGACGACGCGCCTGATCCCGGAGTCTCCGACCAGTTTTACGCCACTGGTTTCAGGTTTGTATTCAGCATCATCCCAGAGCACGCGGCGGAACTCACCGCCTTCGCCCATTTCTTCGAGCGTCGAGACGCAGAGCTTGTGCCGCAACAGGCTCTTCGGACTCATCACAATGAGAGGTTTGCGGAATTTGCGGTGGATTTGCCGACGCAAGGCATGAAAATAGTTGGCGGGGGTCGAAATATTTGCCACCTGCATATTGTCTTCGGCGCAAATTTGCAGGTAGCGCTCAAGACGCGCGGAGGAGTGCTCCGGCCCCTGCCCCTCATAGCCGTGCGGTAGCAGCATCACGAGACCGGACATGCGCAGCCATTTCTGCTCAGCCGAGCTGATGAACTGATCAACCATGACTTGCGCACCGTTTGCGAAATCCCCAAATTGCGCTTCCCAAATTGTGAGCACGTGCGGGGCTGCACCGGAGAACCCGTACTCAAAGCCCAGTATAGCTTCTTCTGACAGTTGCGAATTCAACACCTGATAATACTTCTGACTCGCCGACAGATTATTGAGCGGTGTATATTTTGATCCGTCTTCCTGATCGAAAAAACAGGATTGGCGCTGGGAGAATGTCCCGCGTTCACTGTCCTGCCCGGACAGGCGCACCGGATGACCTTCCGTGACGAATGTTGCAAAAGCAAGGTGCTCAGCCAAACCCCAGTCTATGTCGGTACCGCTTTCCACTTTCCCGGCACGGGCCTGAATAATCCGTTTCAATGTGGGGTGAATATTGAATCCGTCCGGCACGGTTGTAAATTTGCGACCCAAATTCCGAAGTGTGTCGACCGTTACAGAGGTATCACCCTTGCGTTTACCTTCCGGCGGTAGTGTAATACCCTGCCATACGCCCTGTAACCAGTCCGGTTCTTTGGTTTCATAGGTCTTGGCTTTTTCAAACTCGCTGTCGAGATGGGCGTAAAATTCATCGACCATGGCCCGTAACTCGTCTTTTTTGATAGTGCCGTTAGCAACGAGACGGTCACCGTAAATCATGGCCGCCGAAGGCAGATCACGGATGGTCCTATACATTATCGGTTGTGTAAATGACGGATCATCACCCTCATTATGGCCGTAACGGCGATAGCAGATAATATCAATCACCACATCCTTGCCGAATTTCTGGCGATATTCCGTGGCCACGCGGGCGGCGTAAACCACAGCCTCAGGATCATTGCCGTTCACGTGAAAAACCGGCGCCTCAACCATAAAGGCGACATCGGAACAATAACGACCGGAGCTGTACTCTTCCGGTGTTGTCGTAAAGCCGATCTGGTTATTGACGATAATGTGGATCGTTCCACCTGTACCATACCCGGCGAGTTGGGACATCTGGAAACTTTCCATGACGATGCCCTGCCCGGCGAAAGCACTATCCCCGTGCATGATAACCGCCACAACCTGTTTCGGATCGGAAGAGCTGTGCGTATCGGACACCATTTGCTGTTTTGCGCGGGTTTTCCCCATTACAACGGGGGCAACAACCTCAAGGTGAGACGGATTCGGGGCGAGTGACAAGTGAACCTCATTGCCGTCAAATTCACGATCATCGGACACACCCAAGTGATACTTCACATCTCCGGAACCAAAATCCTCCGCCCCGGTCGCAACACCACCGAGAAACTCGTGAAAGATGGCAGAATAGGGTTTTTGCATGACAGAGGCCATCACGTTAAGCCGGCCGCGATGCGGCATACCGAAGTTAATATCCTTGAGGCCAAGCTGCCCGCCGCGTTTGATAATCTGTTCCAGCGCCGGCAAAAGGCTCTCCGCCCCGTCTATGCCAAAGCGTTTCGTTCCGGGATAACGCTTGTGGATGAGCTGTTCGAATTCCTCAGCTTCAATCAGTTTCCTGAGAATGTATCTGCGGCCTTTTGGCGTAAAGGAAATCTCCTTATCCGGACCTTCGATCCGCTGCTGTATCCAGGCTTTTTCACCCGGATTGGAAACGTGCATGAACTGTACACCGAAAGTGGAGCAATAGGTGCGCTCCATAATTTCGATTATTTGCGCCAGTGTCGCCGTCTCAAGACCCATAACACCATCAATAAATATGGGCCGTTCAAGATCATCATCGGTAAAACCATAGCTTGAGTATTCCAGCTCGGGATGGCGCCTTTTCTCCCGCAGGCCCAGTGGATCAAGATCGCCAATCATGTGGCCCCGGACACGATAGGCGCGGATCAGCATCAGAGCGCGCAGGGAATCTTTCGTGGCTTGACGAACCTGTTCCGCAGAAGCGCCAGGCATGCGGTTTTCGAGCTTTCCGGAGACCCGCTCCTCCGTATCAGATTCCCAATCTCCCGTCAGAGCACTTACCCACTCCCCGTTGGACTCCACCGGCCAGTTTTTGTCTTTCCATGCGGGTCCGTCCGCGTTTTTGCGTACATTGACGGCATCCTCGCCGAGCGCGCCGAAATAGTCCTGCCAACTTTTGTCAACACTGTCCGGGCTTTCCATGTAACAGGCGAGCATCTGCTCAAGATAGGCAGCGTTACCTCCGTCCAGGAAAAGTGTGTCGAGAAAGTTCCGGTTTTTCTCAGATCTCTGGTTTTCCATGTGATTCAACCTTTCTACCCTTTCAGCAGATCCATCATCGTCGTACCGAGTTGGGCCGGACTCTGTGATACGCGAATACCTGCGGCTTTCATAGCGGCGATTTTGTCCTCGGCACCACCTTTACCGCCGGACACGATCGCACCCGCGTGGCCCATCATCCGGCCCGGAGGCGCGGTACGCCCGGCAATAAATCCCACCACAGGTTTTTTCGTGCCCTTCCTGGCCATATGAGCGATATATTCCGCGGCTTCTTCCTCGGCAGATCCGCCGATTTCACCTATGATGATAATCTGATCTGTGCCATCATCGTACAGGAACAGTTCAAGACAGTCAATGAAGTTTGTCCCGTTGATCGGGTCACCGCCGATCCCGATAGCCGTTGATTGACCGAGACCGACCTGCGTTGTCTGGAACACGGCCTCATAGGTCAGTGTGCCGGAGCGGGAGACGACACCGCACGTGCCTTTTGTGAAAATATTGCCGGGCATAATACCGATTTTGCATTCTTCAGGCGTCAACACACCCGGGCAGTTCGGCCCGATGAGACGGGATTTGGAACCCTCCAGCGCACGCTTGACAGTGATCATATCGCGCACAGGAATGCCTTCAGTAATCGCAACAATCAATTCCATTTCGGCGGCAATGGCTTCAAGGATTGAGTCGGCAGCAAAGGGCGGCGGCACATAGATGACAGAAGCCGTTGCACCTGTCGCATGTTTGGCTTCGGCCACCGTGTCATAAACCGGCAGGCCGATGTGCTCCTGCCCGGCGCGACCAGGCGTTACCCCTGCCACTACCTGCGTACCGTAAGCGAGCGCCTGTTCCGTGTGGAAGGTCCCTGTCTTGCCTGTCATCCCCTGTGTGATAACCTTGGTATGTTTGTCTACAAGTACTGACATGATTTAACTCTGTTGATTGAGGATTTTGTCGAGACCGGTTCCTGTGCAGGTTTTGGTATCATCCAAAGCCGCAACAATCTTTTGCGCCGCGTCGTCCAGATCATCGGCTGCGATAACGTTGAGGCCGGAATTGTTGATGATCTCTTTGCCTCTCCCGACATTGGTGCCCTCGAGGCGGACGACGAGGGGAACCTCAAGGCCAACATCTTTTACCGCCTGAACCACACCGTTTGCGATAACGTCGCATTTCATGATACCACCGAAAATATTGACCAGGATACCTTCGACGCCGGGATCTGACGTAATGATTTTGAAGGCCGCGGCGACCTTCCCGGTCGTCGCACCGCCACCGACATCCAGGAAGTTGGCAGGCTCCCTGCCGTAGAGTTTGATGATGTCCATCGTACTCATGGCTAATCCGGCACCGTTGACCATGCACCCGATATTGCCATCCAGCGCCACATAGGACAGGTCATACCTGCCGGCTTCCACTTCTTTTTCGTCTTCCTCGGTCCCGTCTCGCATCTCCTCAATGTCGGGATGACGAAACAAAGCGTTATTGTCGAAAGAGACTTTCGCGTCGAGACAGTGCAGACACTGGTCTTCGGTCACAATAAGCGGATTAATCTCAAGCAGGCTCATATCCTTGGCGAGGAAGCCGTCATAAAGTATTTTGCCCAGCTTGTGCGCCTGTTTGGCCAGATCGCCGGACAGATCAAGCGCCTTGGCCAGTGTACGCCCGTGGTGGGGCATGAAACCCGTCGCCGGATCAATATCAAATGTGACGATTTTTTCGGGCGTATCGTGAGCAACCCGTTCAATATCCATCCCGCCCTCGGTTGAAGCAATGAATGAGACGCGGGACGTCGCCCGGTCAACCAGGAGCGAAATATAAAATTCCCTGTCAATATCGGAGCCATCCTCAATGTAGAGCCGGTTGACAACTTTGCCCTCATCACCTGTCTGTGCCGTAACCAGAGTACTACCGAGCATCTGTTTGGCATTTTCGACCACTTCTTCCACGGACCGCGTAAGGCGCACACCGCCTTTATCACCGGCTTTCTCTTCCCTGAATTTCCCCTTGCCGCGTCCACCCGCATGAATTTGTGATTTTACCACCCAGAGTGGACCGCCCAGCTCTTCTGCGGCCCCCCTTGCTTCAGATGCATCGAAAATGGCGATACCTCTGGAGACCGGTGCACCAATGTCTTTGAGGACAGCTTTGCCTTGGTATTCATGTATGTTCATGGAAATTCCCGTCCGTTCTGACTGATAAATCGGGTTTGAACGCCCTGTATAGAAGCCCCGTAGCAGAGTCGCAACCACCAACATGAAACCACATGACGAAACTGCACTTTCGTCAGGCATGAGTGCTGCGTTTCATAAAAACATCTTGTCCTGTCAAGCCAGCCCCTGCTTCTTCGTGAAATGCGCTCACCCCTGTATCATATCATTGATCAGCGGCGAATCCAGTTTCACACTGCTTGATCCGCATTCACACTGCTTGATCCGCACTGAAACGGCGGAGATTTACGCACTGAAACCCAAGACACACGCCTGGGGGTGGTCGATCAAAAGCGAAATTCTCCGGGGGCTCACCTGTCATTCCGCCGCGTTTTCCCCGGTGGTGGAGCCATCAAATTAACCCTGGTCTGATATTTATCGGCCTCGCCTGCCGCCAACAAGTCCGCAGATCGTGCCAAGGCATTCAATACATCATTAACCCAGACCTGTTCTGATTTTGCAAAATCGGAAAGAACATGACCTGGAACCTTTTCTTTGTGTCCGGGGTGACCGATGCCGATACGGATACGGTGAAAGCCTTCACCCACATGTTGGCGGATTGACCGCAAACCGTTGTGGCCGGCAATGCCGCCACCGGATTTATGGCGCACCTTCCCGGGTATGAGGTCAATTTCGTCATAAAATACGGTCAGCCGGCCTGGCGGAATCTTGTAGAATTGCATGAACTTTTGCACAGCCGGACCGGAATCGTTCATGAAAGTCTGCGGCTTCAGCGCCAGCACCCTTTGCGCCTGACCATTAAAGTCGATCACGCCGTCGCGGACAAGGCTGTTAAATCTGGATTTTTCAGAGTCAAAATGATAATAACCCGCGACAGCATCAATCGCCATAAAGCCGACATTATGACGGTTTCCAGCATACTTGGCGCCGGGGTTTCCCAACCCAACCCACAGCAGCATGGGTTCAATTTTTCGCGGGGCTAAAAGCCGATGCAAACGCGCCGGAATTATGCTTCTGCACCTTCGCCCTTTCCATCAACAGCTGTACTTTCCTCTCCATCCTCAACCGTACCGGCTCCCCTGGATACACGGGAGCTGACGATTGTCGCGATGGTGAAGTCACGGTCACTTATGGCGGGAGTTACACCCTCGGGCAATGTGACGTCGGAAATGTGAAGACTGTCCCCGATGTCCATATGAGACACATCGGCTTCAATGGTATCCGGAATGGAGCCTGCCGGACATTTAACTTCCACAGCATAGCGCACGACATTGAGGATACCGCCGCGCTTGATACCCGGAGCCGAATCATCACCGACGAAGTTCACAGAAATCTCCACTTCAATGACTGTGGTTTCTTTCACACGGTACAAATCAATATGAACCGGCATGTCATTGACGGGGTGGAACTGTACTTCCTTGGTGATGACCTTCTGCTTTTTCCCCTCGTGTGAAATCTCAATCATATTCGCAAGAAACCGGCCCGAGTTGATCGCGCGCAGCACCTCATTCCGACGCAGGGCAATGGCCACCGGGTTCTGACCCCCGCCATAAAGGATGCCGGGAACCTCGCCATCGCGACGAGCGGCACGCGCCAAGCCTGTACCTGTATTTTCTCTGACAGCCACTTCAAGGCAGATATAGGTCATTGTCCCGTTCCTCAGCCTGGGACCGGGTTAAACCCGACAAGTCTCCAGTAAAACAATCGCCCGCAAGGCGACCATGAAGAAAGTCCCGTAAATTCCAGCGGCGCTGTTAGAGGACTGCATCAGAAAACGCAAGTCCCCTCTGTGGAAATTTACGCAGCCGGACACCTCCAGGGGCTTGGAAGTGTCCGGGTGTCTATCCCGTTGGGTGTGCGGGATGGTATTTCGATCATCGCTCCCGATGTGACATATCATTCAAACAATTTGGACACGCTTTCATCATTGGCAATGCGTTTGATGGCCTTGCCAAGCAGTGTCGCGACGCTGGCTTCACGGATTTTTTCGCAGGATTTGACTTTGTCCGGCTGGGCAATGGTGTCCGTGATGACCACTTCGTCCAGCATGGATTTTGTAATGCGCTCCACCGCAGGGTTGGACAGAACCCCGTGTGTAATATAGGCTGAGACGGAGGTAGCCCCATGATTGAGCAAGGCTTCGCTGGCGCTACAGAGCGTGCTACCGGAATCAATGATGTCATCAAACAGGATGCAGTCCCGACCTTTCACGTCGCCGATGATATTCATCACCTCGGATTCGCCAACAACCGGACGGCGTTTGTCGACAATAGCGATATCGCTGTTAAACTGTTTGGCGAGGCTGCGGGTGCGCACAACACCGCCTGTATCCGGTGATACGAAGAGAAGGTTATCATGGCGCTTGGGCGGTATTTTCTCATGGATGTCGGCTTCAAAGACAGGCTGGGAAAACAGGTTATCTGTCGGGATATCAAAAAAGCCCTGTATTTGTCCGGCATGCAAATCCATGGTCAGAACGCGATGGGCTCCGGCCTCCGAAATCAGATTGGCCACAAGTTTGGCTGAAATCGGCGTGCGACCTCCGGTTTTTCTATCCTGTCTTGCATAACCGAAATAAGGTACGACTGCCGTGATGCGCTTGGCGGAAGCACGCACAAGCGCGTCAATCATGATGAGAAGTTCCATTAAATGATCATTGGCCGGGGCCGAAGTGGGTTGCACTAAAAAAATGTCCTCGCCGCGAACATTTTCATTGATCCGGACAAAAATTTCCTGATCTCGAAAGCGCTTGATATCCACATGGGTTTGAGGCAAATCAAGCACATTGGCGATTGCAGTCGTGAGAGGCACGTTGGCCGTACCGCTGATAACTTTCATGAGATTGTCCCACCCTCAGGAATCTGTCACATTCTGCATTGCTCTTACTCGGCACGTCGAACAATGTAAATCATTTCGTAAGCATTATGGCTGAAATATTTCGACCATAATCGTTCACACCCTGGTGGATATTGTAACGATAGGAAAAAAACAGGTCCGGCTCACCATAGGTGCAGTTGGGAAGCATGTTTACATGTCCGAGACCTGCAGTGCGCAACCGATACAGGATAAAGCCTTTCAGGTCGAAATGCGGTTTGCGTGAACCATCCTCTTTTTCCGGCCCCGGACGGAAAAACCTGTCACAGGACTCATCAAGAGCCATAAGGCTGTTGCGGTAATCATGGCCGACTTCGTAATTAGCCTGGCTGATGGAAGGACCGAGAACCCCGTAGGTATCTTCGCGTCTCGCGCCAATAGACTCCATGGCATCAATCGTGCTGTCGATGATACCGGAAAAGGATCCGCGCCACCCCGCGTGGCAGGCCCCGATAACCCCGGCCCGCGGCTCACAGAACAGAACCGGGCCGCAATCCGCCGCCAAGGTTGACAGGGCCAATCCGGGTGTTCTGGTGACAAGCCCGTCTGCTTTCGGGCGCCCGGCAAACGGCCTGTCAACAATGATGACTTCAGTCGAATGGGCCTGATACAGGCTCAGAAGATGTGTAGGCTCTGTCCCCATATGTGCGGCCACCCGCCGACGATTTTCTGCGATATTTTCGGGCCTGTCTTTCGACCCTGCTCCGACATTCAGGCTGGCATAAACGTCTTCCGAGACCCCGCCTTTGCGCGTGAAAAAGCCGTGTTCAACTCCGGGATGATCAAGGTACGGGTGGGAAAGAACTCTCATGCTCTCAATCTTCAAAACCAAGCGGTACCTGTAATCTCGCCGATTGCAAACTCACAAACTTGAAAATTTCTCCCATTTGATCCGGCATCATAAGCCGGGCCAGCTGCCGCGCGAGTTCAGGTTCGGCATCCGGTCTGGCTCTCGCCAGCATGACAGCGCGCGTTTCAATGCCGAGACGTGAGAGAAACTCAGCCTGTGTTACAGGACCGTGAATGTGAAGACCCCGCGATTTGGCAAATTCTGTCAAAGCCCCGAAATTGACCCGCACTGTCAAATCCATATTTCCCGGGTCGGAAAACACATCGACTTTTTTATGCTTTTTCAGCGCCTGCAACGTATCCACAAATTCGGTTTGTTTCGGCCCGTAATCCATAAACAGCGCACGGCCTGTTCCGTATTTGAGGCGCGCAGATATATCATCAATGACTTGCTGTACTGCAACGCCGACTTCGAGCAGGTCGCCGTCTCTGGCCTGCTGACCCATTGTCGAAAAACCACTCCGAACGACCTGACTGACAGGCTCCGGCGAGATCGCGAATTGCAAGTCGTCATTCTTTTCAACAACGACGCGCTCATGCCAGTTTTCACCCCGCAGGATAAATTGCCGGACAGGCAGGCAGTCAAGATACTCATTCCCGATAATCAGTATCGGCTCATCAGGCACATCATTGAGAGTTTTTATCCAGTTCACGGGTGCAGGTGCGTTTGACAGTGCCCTGACCTGTGCCGCTTCCAAAGCCGCGCCGACTTCTATCAGATAGACGTTCAGCGCATCTGAACAGTCCGGTTTTACACGCACGGCCCGAAGAATATCATCCATCATCACACCGCGACCGGGACCGTATTCGACAAGATTGAGCCGGGTCGGCTGGCCCATGTCTTCCCAGCCCTGCACAACCCACAGGCCCAGCATTTCCCCAAACATCTGACTGATTTCCGGGGCGGTAACAAAATCCCCGTCTGCGCCCAGCGGATTTTTTGTCGGGTAATATCCATCCACAGGATCAAGCAGACAGACCGTCATATATTCCGCCACCGTCATTGGGCCTCGGGAGCGAATGCGTTCAATAATGCGGGACCTAAGTGACATCAGCCCCTTTGGTCTCCCCCTTCGCAAAGTGGGGGGCGACAGGCTGGCGGCGACAGGCCCACAAGGTGATAAGGGATCCGGCCACGATCATCGGCAGGGAATAGAGCATGCCGCGGGTGAAGTATTCGTGGATTTGCGGGATATTGTCCGGCTCGCGGAAAAACTCCACAAAAGTGCGGAAAACCCCATAGAGAAAAACAAACAGTCCCGCGCAGATACCCGGTCTGGTCAGTGCCTTCGTCTTCCGCGTCATATACCAGAGAATCAGAAATATCACCAGACCTTCCAGCACAGCTTCGTAAATCTGGCTCGGATGGCGCGGCGTCCAGTCCTTTTTGGGAAAAACAACCGCCCAAGGCACTTCTGTCGGGCGGCCCCAGAGCTCCTGATTCACGAAATTGGCGATGCGCCCGAGAAACAGACCCAATGGGGCACCGATAGCAACCATGTCGGCCCAGCGCCAGATTGAGATCTTGTACTTCCGTGACGTAAACCAAATGGCGACGCACACACCCAGAAATCCACCGTGGAAGGCCATGCCACCTTCCCAAACCTTGAAAATATCCCAGAAAGTATCCGGCGAATCGTAAAGAATCAGGGAACCCGCACGCCCGCCAATCAGGATGCCGAGCAAACAGTAAAACGCGAAGTCCTCAAGCATCTGCCTGCCGGGAACGGTGTCCACCCCGCGCGTCACGCCGTCCGGCACCCAGAGCTCCCTGATGTGCGTTATTCGCAAAGCATGGAGGAAAGCCAGAATAACCCCGAAAATATAGGCAAGACCGTACCAGCGAATGGGTAGAGACCGACCACCCGGCAGAGGTATCGTCACAGCCGTCTCGCTGATCCAGTCCGGGAAAGTGATTGCGTTCAGGGTCAGGTCTATCAGCATGACGGGAACGACTCCTCTGAAACTCGGATGTAACTCTGGATTTCTCCTAGTGGCGTCCTACATATATGCAAGTGAAATCAAGGCACCACGCTATGGGAGCTCGTATGCAAAGCCGTTCAAAACCCTTTGATGACCTGACCAATCTATTGACCAACGCAGCCGGTGCGGTGAAAGGCGTCGGCGATGAGGTACTTGCCGTTGGTCGGTCCCAAGCCGAAAAGCTGATATCTGGGATGGATCTGGTTGGCCGGGACGAGTTTGAAGCGCTGAAGCTCCGCGTTGATCAATTACAGGTCGAAAATGCATCCCTGAAAGCGCAGGTTGAGGCGCTGGGAGGAAATTAGTCTGTTTTGTCCGGGCGGGTCTCCTTTCCGCCCGACCCGCATACCCCTCCCGAAGGCGCTACTCTTCCACGGCACCCATATACAACCGGACACTTCCAAGACCCTTGGGTTTTTGGTGTGAAGTGTGATTGCTGTTTTGTATGGCACAACACGACCTATTCGACCTGGGCGAACGACTTGAGCGGGTTGGCGATTTGGGGGACACCCTTGAGGTGATGAATGACATCATTGATTTTGAAGTCTTTCGCCCGGTTCCGGATCGGCGCAAGGGCGGTCGTCCCCCGTTTGATCCGGTTCTGATGTTCAAGTACTGATCCTGCAGGCCCTGAATGATCTTTGCCGATGAACGTGCGGAGTTTCTGATTACGGATCGGTTGAGCTATGGGCGCTTTCCGGGCTTGGAAGGCAGGGCTTGCGGATCGGAACACGATCTGGACCTTTCGCGAGCATCTGAAAAAGGCAGGGGTGATGGATGATCTGTTTGCAGCGTTTGAGGGTCAGATCACGGCTTCGGGCTATCATGCCGCCCATGGCCATCGTCACATACCGGATTTAATGAGTCCCGACCCTAGTCCCTTGTCCGTCCGAAGCGGCCCGGGGCGCGTCAGGGACCAAGGTAACATGACACATGACTTCCTATTCCATCTACCATCACAAATCACTGACAGTACTACACTGGACTGCATTCAAAACGAAGGGGCCCCCGGAGAAAAGAAGTAAAACCCCGGGAGCCCCGGCCGCGCCAAGTGGGATATCAAGCGCGGCCCTGCGCATTAAAATTTACGCAGCTATCCCATCATGTATGCGTACATCATGTATGTGTAGCAGTTTTCTTTCCGCACAGCCTCCAAGCTGTGGTAATCTGCATACATGTCCATGGTCAAGATGCAATACTGACGCGACAGAAAAGTTTCAAGGGCTTGCCCCGTCACATTTTTAGCCTGAATCCGGCTTGCAATGTTGCGGCAACTGTCCTATGTACGCTCCGGACTAGGGAGATTCCCATGAGTATTAAAGTCGGCGACAAACTGCCGGAGGCGAACTTCATGACGACCGGCGCAGATGGACCCGAGCCCGTCACTACCGGCGATGTTTTCAACGGCAGGCGTGTCGCATTGTTTGCGGTGCCCGGGGCTTTCACCCCGACCTGCTCGGCCAAACATCTGCCCGGCTTCAAGGCAAAAGCGGCCGAGTTATCCTCCAAAGGGATAGATGCCGTCGCCTGCACGTCCGTCAACGACGTGTTCGTTATGGGGGCATGGGCGGAGCACTCCGGTGTCGGCGGTATCCGGATGCTGGCCGACGGAAATGGCGATTTCGCCAAGGCCGTCGGTTTGGTAATGGATGCTACGGGTTTCGGCATGGGTCAGAGATCACAGCGTTATTCCATGGTCGTCAATGACGGCGTGGTCGAACAGCTCAACATTGAGGAAAGCGGCGAATTCAAGGTCTCATCGGCAGACTATATGCTTGAGCGCCTCTAGGAAAGCATAATTTTATGGAAGGGATTAACCTGGAGATGTTTCTGTTTGTCGTTTTAGCGATTCTGGGGCTTGTCATGCTCCTGCGCTCATTCAAGACCGTGCCGCAGGGCATGGAATATACGGTTGAGCAATTCGGGCGCTACATCAAAACCCTGAAACCGGGTCTGAACTTCATCAATCCGGTCACGCAGGCGGTCGGCTATAAAATGAATATGCGTGAGAGGGTGGTTGATGTTCCGTCACAGGATGTCATTACCAAGGATAACGCCATGGTTACCGCGGATGCCGTGGTGTTCATTCAGGTCGTGGATGCCCGCAGGGCCGCCTATGAGGTCAACAATCTCGAAAATGCAATTCTGAATCTGAGTCTGACCAATGTGCGCACTGTGGTTGGATCCATGGATCTGGACGAGGTTCTGTCCCGTCGTGACGATATCAATGCAAGGCTGTTGAAGGTTATTGATGCGGCAACCGATCCGTGGGGAACGAAGGTTACCCGGATTGAGATCAAGGATCTGTCCCCGCCCCATGATATTACCCAGGCCATGAATAAACAAATGAAGGCCGAGCGTGAAAAACGGGCTGAAATCCTGATGGCGGAGGGGCAAAAGCAAAGCGAGATACTGCATGCGGAAGGCGAAAAGGAGGCGGCCATCCGCCAAGCCGAGGGGCGCCGCGAGGCTGCGTTTCTGGATGCCGAAGCCCGCGAGCGCGAGGCTCAGGCCGAAGCGGCAGCCACAACTATGGTGTCGGAAGCGATTGCCGAGGGCAACGTCAATGCGGTGAACTATTTCGTGGCGCGGGAGTATGTGCAGGCCTTTGAAAAACTGGCCACGTCGTCGAACCAGAAGACATTGATCGTACCGGCGGAATTATCAAGCCTCGCTGCGACTGTCGGCGGTGTTGAGGCTCTGCTCAAGTCCGGTAAACAGGCATAGCCGGTATGGCGGATGATAACTTTCTGGTGGCGATGCTGACCTCGATAGACGGCACCAAGTGGGTTATCCTCGGTGTTGTTTTGCTCATTCTCGAAGTTATAACGGGTACGACCTATATCCTCTGGCCTGCGTTTTCTGCATTGTTTGTCGGCATAGTGGTTTTCTTCCTGCCTTTGAGTTTGCAGATGCAGTTTCTGCTGTTTTTTATCCTCTCAACATCCCTGATGTGGATCGGCCACAAGTATATCCGTCCGCGTATGAAAGGCGGCGAACCGTCCGATCTGAATGACCGCGCTCGTTCCATGGTCGGCAGGCGCGTCCGTGCCGTTGCCGATTTTGATGCGGGGCAGGGACGTGTGCGAGTCGGTGATACGCAATGGCGCGCGGCCATGCGGGACGGTGATGCCAAAGCCGGGGACGAGTTGCGTGTGGTGTCCGTTGACGGGACGACGTTGATGGTTGTACCCCATGGTGTGTCGCGTAACTTTCCGATTTTGTCGGGATTTACGGGACGACACTGACAATCATCCCTTACGGAGAGGGAATGCGGTAAATCTTCCCCCGCCCGCACAGAGATATACTTAACGCGGCGTCAATACAGGTGCACTGTTTGTTAATTCCGGTGCAACCTTGTCTTAAGTTTGCCGTGTTACCTGCCCGCCGATGGATAAAACGACTTTATTACTGGTGGGAGAGTGGGCGCGGACCCGGGTGGCTTCAGAGGAGGAGTCCCCCTGGACATTCCACAAACTCAGGAAATTCGCTGATTTGGCCGAAGAACTGGCCGCGGGTATGGAGCCGTATCCGGATCGGGTTTGTGCAGATAGCATTCAATATGGTGACGCAATGCCGGAACAAACAGATGTGACGCAGGCAAATAAAAAGCCCGGGCCGCCACCGGACGCGCCCCGGGCATCCGGTGGCGGGCCTGCGGCGAAAATTGTCAGATTGGACAATTTTCGATAAGCGCATAAAGGTACTTGTGCTGTTTTTCCGAATTTGTCGGCCCTGACAGGGCTTGGCCGGTTTTTTAAGGGGGCCTATCCCGCCCGCCCTATATGAACCTCACCCCGCTTTGTTGCGAGTTTGATCTGCTTTTGCCGTTCGGCAAACCGCTCCCGCCGGTCCAGGCTCATCCGGTTGTGGCAGCGGGGGCAGGAGACCCCCTCAATGTAAAGCGGATGTTGTTTGTCTCCTTCCGTGACAGGATAGCGACAGGCGAAGCATTGATCATAGTCGCTCTCGTTCAAACCATGCCCTACGGCGACTCGCTGATCGAAGACGAAACAGTCGCCATTCCACAAGCTGTTGTCTTCCTTTATGTGTTCAAGATATTTCAGGATGCCGCCCTTGAGGTGATAAACCTCATCAAAACCCTGTTGTTTCATATAGGAACTCGCCTTTTCGCAGCGTATCCCGCCCGTACAGAACATGGCGACTTTGGGCTTGTTCAGCCGTTCGCGATTGTCCCTGACCCATTGCGGGAATTCGCGGAAGGTCCGGGTTTGCGGGTTGATCGCGCCCTCAAAGGTGCCGATTTCAACCTCGTAATCATTGCGGGTATCGATCAGCACCACATGGGGATCAGATATAAGTGCGTTCCAGTGTTCGGGTTCCACATAGGTGCCGACAATTCTATTTGGGTCAATGCCGTCCACCCCCATGCTCACAATTTCCTTCCTGAGGCGGACTTTCATGCGGTAAAACGGTATTCCGGCAGCCCGGCTTTCCTTGCAATCAAGATCGGCCAGGCGCGGATCCATACGCAGGAATGACAAAAGCTCCGCAATGGCCGTGTCCGTTCCCGCTACAGTCCCGTTAATTCCCTCCCGCGCCAGCAGGAGCGTGCCCTTCATTTGGAATGAGTTGCACAGACCAAGTAACGGAGCCTTGAGTGTTTCAAAGTCCGGCAGGTGCGTAAAACAGTAAAGAGCCGCCACACAACAGGTCATGGGCGGGGATTTAATATCCCGCTGTTTCAGGTCAAGGGTCATTAAACCTGGAACCCGGGTCCGTATTTTGCGGAATTTGCCCAATGTTACATCCCGTGGGGCAGTATGGCCGCCAAGGGCCTGTATAATCATCCGGGATGGAGCACATATGCGCTAAATCTGATCCGGCGATGTCGGACATGGAGGTAAATGCATGGCGCAGTTAGCGAAGCCGCTGTTGCGGAGTGTCGCAGCAACGGGCCAAAGCGCCGTTGACAGGATGTCATGCTTGTGAGGTTTGTTGGCATGAAAGGCAAGACTGTTGCGAATTTATTCAGATTCGCCAGCACTTTGGGATTCTCGCCGTTTTCGGGCCCGGCGCGCGCGTGTCTGGTGCTGACGCGTGCACTTTCCGCTCTGACATTTGCGGTATCAGATAATTTTGGACAGACTCCCCCTCACGCAGCCACCAGGTCAATGCGGTTGGCCGCCTTGAGCAGATTCATCGCCTCTGCCTTGAAGGTCAACTCCGCCTCGACTTTCTCCCCCGTGATGTAGCGGGCACGCCCCCCATGGAAGAGACCCTTGAGCGTTCGCCCGATGATCCAGCGTCGCTTCGCCACCAGCCGGTTGAACTTCCTCTGCCAGGCGCTTGGCGGATGGTTCCGTCCCGCCCGGTACATGATCGCCAGATTTCAAGCCCTGTCGGGCAAGCGCTGCGCCGTTCGTCTCACTGGAACAGGCCTTGTCCGCCAGAACACGCACCGCCCTGCATCCCTTGAGCTGGTGCGGCAGATGGGGCGCTTCAACTGCGTTCGCGGGACGGACAGGCACAACCTCCACATAGCCATCCCTGCGCCAAAAGCCCTTGTGGCCGAAGTACAATGTGTTACCTTTCTTCAACCAGCACCCATCAGGGTCCGCCCACAGGCACTCCGTCACCACACTGCCATCGCCGCATGCTCTACTTTCAGCCCATGCGCGCACAAATGGCGGTTGACCTCACCCGGAACAGCCTCAAACAAACCCAACCGCACCAGCGCACAACGGAAACCGCAGAGCGTCCTGTGATCCGGGACGTTCTCAAAAAGCGACGCACCACAAAATAACATGAAATCCAAACGCACACGCAAAGCCTCTTCCAGTTTCCGATCCGACAGAGAATGCCTTTGGCCGGGCAAAAGAACACGCAGCATCAAATCCACGTCATAACCCGACCGGCCAAGCTGCAAACGAACCTTGCCCACCTTCCAGCCAACGTGCCGCCAATCAATGCCCCAACCTTGCGCAGCACATTGTCCAATGCAACCCGCTCCAAAAGCAAACCCATAAAGAGGTCCATGCAAGCCTCCAGTTAAATGCCATCGCTGAAGCCAATCATACTTCATTAAACAACAACAAAATACCCTCAGCATGTGCTCGCAACAGTCTTACTCATGCAATAAAATGGTAATCCTGTGCCACGGTCAGGCATTTTGATGCCGTCAAACTGCGCATGAGTGAGACGACAGGCTCAGGCGTCAAGGCACCAGGTCAGGATGGCCTTTTGTGTATGGAGGCGGTTTTCGGCCTCGTCAAAAACCACAGATTGCGGCCCGTCAATGACACTTGCAGAGACTTCCTCGCCGCGATGGGCGGGCAGGCAATGCAGGAACAGCGCATCCGGTTTCGCGGCTTCCATCAACCGGTCTGTGACCTGCCACGGCATGAGGTCCCTTAGCCGTCGCCCGGCATCTGCGTCGCCCATGGATACAAATGTGTCGGTGATCACAACATCCGTATCGCGGCAGGCATCTACCGGATCGGCTATGAGAGAGACTTTCGCCCCGGCCATCTCAGCCGCTGAAAGAACCTGTCCGGACAGACCGTAACTAGTGGGTGTTGACATGCGCAGATGATAGCCGAATTTGGCGGCCGCATGCAGAAAGGACACGGACACATTGTTCCCGTCCCCAACCCAGGTCAGGGTCATATCGGAAAGATTTTTGCCGCGTTCCTCAAGGGTCTGTAAATCGGCCATGATCTGGCACGGGTGATTGTAATTCGTAAGGCCGTTTATGATAGGCACGGTTGCGTTCCGAGCCAGTGTGACCACATCATAATGCGATTTCGCGCGTATCATGATAACATCGACCAAACGCGACAGGACTTTGGCCGTATCTTCAACGGTTTCGCCACGCCCCAGTTGCATATCTCCCACTCCGGCGACAATCGTTTGCCCGCCTAACTGCCGCATCGCCATATCAAAGGAAAACCGTGTCCGGGTCGAGTTTTTCTCAAATATCATGGCCAGACATTCACCGAGAAAGGGGGCGTCAATATCCGGCATACCTTTGGCCAGTCCAGCCCGCGCTTTTTTTCGCCGACGGGCTTCATCCAGAATAGCCCGCAGCTCGGATGCGGGAATATCGGAGAGTGAAAGAAAATGTTTCGGCGGTGTCAAAGCCATGATTGCCGTCCATGTCAAAATGCGTGTCTATCAAAAGCGGCGCAGAAAGTCCGCTAAGATGCATCGGATGAAAGTCTCCGCCAACCGATAGTAAAGGCGCGACCCGCTGCCCGCGCCGGAACCGGTGCGACTGGCCAGAAGGTGTCAGGTACATAATTCCCTGAGACGAAGGCCCTTATGACAGGCCCGGCTCGCAATTCGGGGTTTCGCCGTCTTTCACACTTCGGGCCGTCCAGTAGTCGCGGTCAAGCTCATCGTCGAATTCCGTGATCAAATCACTGTAATAGTAAAAACAGTTCCCGATCTTGTAAACGCGGAAACAGCCGCCGTTCATCTCTTCATCGGCATAAACAAAACAGAGCCGCTCCTTCGAAATGATCCAGACCCCGTCATAATCCACACCATCCTCGCGGTAGGTGACGCGCCCGTCATCATGATGCGTCTCGGTATAAAACCGCTGGGGCTGTCCGTCATCGGTGAAATTATACGCCCCGTTGTGGGTGGTGTTGAGGAACTCCTCGAGCAGCGCTTCGCCGAGGATGCGATTGGCCTTGGGTCGAATATCCGTGCTCTGGCTCTGCGCCCAAGCATAGGGAGCGAGCCACAAACATGACCATATGCCCAGCATGCGTAACATAATCCATATTTAATATAAAATGCCCCGACGGCTATGTTAGGATATAACTATGGTACAGAATGACACAGGCCATAAGCCAAACATATCAGATCGCCGCTTCCGTCGCTATCACCGTCAGGCTGAACGGAGGCGCAAACAGGAGCGCCGGGATAGCCGTTTCATGGCCGCTGTGTTTTCTCTGGCCGGAATAACCGCTGCGATTGCAATAGGAGTAGCTGTTTTCGGTATGCAGGGTGGGCGGATGGATACAGGAGCGTTGGCCGACCTGACCCG
The DNA here is from genome assembly GCA_014324115.1 of Hyphomonadaceae bacterium. GTDB lineage: Bacteria > Pseudomonadota > Alphaproteobacteria > Caulobacterales > Maricaulaceae > JACOMS01. The sequence continues at coordinate 22,857 of JACOMS010000001.1, read as the reverse complement.
GCCTTGGCTGGGTTCACTCTCGAAATTCGAGGTGCTGGGGTTGGTGTTTATTGCCTTGGTCGGCGGGCTTTATTTCTGGCGGATACGGAAGCGCTAGCTTGCCAATCGTCCATTCTACCCCTAAACGCTGTGCAAAAGAATACGGGAACCTGCCATGTCGGATATATTACTGCGCGATAAAACCGCGTCCCGTGATGTTGACAGCCCGGCTGTCGTGAATCGCAAGACCGATGCCAATATACGGAATCCCAAAAAGATTTTCATCAAGACCTATGGCTGTCAGATGAATGTCTATGACAGTGAGCGCATGGCCGATGTGCTGTCGCCGATTGGCTATGCGCCGGTGGACGTGCCGGACGATGCCGATCTGGTTGTACTCAATACCTGCCACATCCGCGAAAAGGCCGCCGAGAAAGTCTACTCTGAACTTGGCCGCATCCGCAAACTCAAGGAAGCAAAATTACGGGCGGGCAGACCCGGCATGACAGTCGCCGTGGCCGGCTGTGTGGCCCAGGCTGAAGGCGACGAAATCATGCGCCGTGCACCTGTGGTGGATATGGTGCTCGGCCCGCAGACCTATCACAAACTCCCGGAAATGATCGCCCGTGTGACCCGGGATCAGGATGGTGTGCTGGAGACGGATTTCGACACGCTGGAGAAATTTGACAACTTGCCCGCAACCCGCAACCCCAAAGGTTATTCGGCATTCCTGACCGTTCAGGAGGGCTGTGACAAATTCTGTACCTTCTGTGTCGTGCCCTATACGCGCGGGGCGGAAATTTCGAGGTCCGTCGAGCAGGTTGTGGCCGAGGCCCGGCACCTCGCCTGTAAGGGCGTGCGGGAAATCACCCTGATAGGGCAGAATGTGAATGCCTATCATGCCGTCCATGACGGGGCTGATTGGGGGTTGGGTGAGCTCATCCAGCATGTGGCCGGGATTGGAGGCATTGACCGCATCCGCTTCACCACCTCTCACCCGCGCGATATGGATGATGGGCTGATCCGTGTGCTCGGCGATGAAGAAAAGCTGATGCCGTATCTGCACCTGCCGATACAAAGCGGTTCGGACAAAATCCTCCGTGCCATGAATCGCGGGCATACATACGCGCACTACCGGGACCTGATCGGGCGTATTCGTGAAACCCGCCCCGACATCGCCCTATCCGGCGATTTCATCGTCGGTTTTCCCGGTGAAACCGATCTGGATTTCGAACAAACCATGAAATGCGTCGCGGAAATCGGCTATGCCGCCTCCTTCAGTTTCAAATACTCCGTCCGCCCAGGAACCCCGGGAGCCTCCATGCCGTGCCAAGTTCCGGAAGATGTGAAACAGCAACGTCTGCAAGCCCTGCAAAACCTGCTCTATTCCCAACAGACGGTGTTCAATAAATCCTTGATCGGGCGCAAGCTCAACATACTGGTTGAAGACTCGGGGCGCCAGGATGGACAACTCTTCGGCCGCAGTCCCTACCTTCAAGGCACACACTTTTACGGTGACGTGAATCTGAAAGGCCGGATTATGCCCGTGACGATTGCCGATGCCGGGAAGAACAGTCTGACAGGAGTGCTGGCTTGACACCGCGGCAAACCCTTAAGCCTTTTACAAAACTTCTCCGCAATTGTGTATGTAGCAGTGTCAGAGCAGTTTTTTCGAGGGGCTCACACGCATTCATGTAATCATGCAAGTACATAAACACGCAATTATGTGTTTGTGTTTTACGCATTTGTGTTACTGATTTCGGGTCATGCTGGTGACACTGGTAACCGCCCGAAAGGATGGGACAACGGGTTCGCATTAGACCGACGGCACCGTACAAATACCGGGCGGAGCTGGGTGCTTGCGTGGCAGTCACATTGGGAACATCTACCGCGAAGCTGAAGTTATTGCCATTAGCGGCGAATCAGAAGAAATCATGGGCCCTTGACCTTGTGACAGGTGGTGAGGCTGCGGCTATTTCGGTTGCCAGTCCCTGACAAGGCGATTTACCACAGCACCGAAATTATCAACCAGGTCCTGCTGTTTTATCACGACATCGACTGTCTCGCGCAAACGGCGAACATAGCGGTTGTGATACGGCACGACGTGGGTTTTGAGACGGCGCATAACCTCGTCCTGTTCCCGTCCCCTCTCGCGCACATCCCGTTCCAGTCGGCGCGCGAGACGGATATCCTCCCCGCAGGCAATGTAGCAGGTATGATCGAACAAATCCGGCATGGAGGGATCAGCAAGGACAAGTATGCCTTCAACGATGATAACGGGCTTGGGACTGACCTGAACAGAGTCGGCACTGCGGCAATGGGTTTTATAGTCATATTGCGGCTTCGCGATAGTCATGCCTGATTTTAACTCCCGCAGATGTTGCGAAAGCAAACCGAAGTCAATGCTGGCAGGCACATCAAAATTTATCTTGTCCGGATTATCGCCATAACGTCGAATATCGTGATAATAATCGTCCTGACCTATTAACACGCATGTATCGTCTCCAAGCCGTTCCCCAAGGGCACGGGCCAAGGCGGTTTTACCCGCACCGCTACCGCCTGTAATGGCCACCAATGTTGGATGCACCTCTCCCACGGCAGCGCTGATACAGGCTGCTTCGGATCAGGTAAATGCTGGCGGCATCGCCGAAACCGCGCTGTTTCGAAAACACCCTGTTATGCGGTTAGACAGGTGTGAGAGAGATCAGGTCCGCCCGCATCAGGCCGCGCAGGGAATTACCGACATAAACGGCATTCGCGGTGCCCAGATCATCAGGCCTCAAGACGGTTTCTGCGGCTTTGCCCGTTGACACAAGCTCCTCACGTAAAATTCCGGGTAACAGTCCGCAAGACAGGGAAGGTGTCAATAGACGGCCATCCCTTTCAATAAACAGGGATGTGAAAGACCCCTCACAGAGCTCGCCCCGGGCGTTGAAAAAGACAAGTTCATCACATCCATTCAGTATCGCCACCCTTGAGCGCTCCCCGTCATAGAAATCGCGGTGGCTGACCTTGTAGTTTATCTCCTGTATGTCCCGCGACAGGGAATGACGGGAGACAGATAATTTCAGAGGTTCGGCCAAAGGTTTGAATTGGGTGGCTTGCAGGCAAACAGAACCGTCCGGCGACAGGTCTAACCGGACATGCAGGTCCGTTTCGCCTTCAAGGGTTTTGAGCTTTGCGATAATTTCATCCACGTCCAAGGGATAGTCGAGAGCTTTGGCCGACCGGGACAATCGCGCCAGATGGCGCTCACGCCGGATGACGCCTTTATCGGCTGTCCACCGAAAGGTTTCTATCAGCGAGGGCCGACGAATTGTGTGAGGTGGGCTGATAATTTCCGACTTCAGCAGACACTCGACATATTCATCTGCCCCGTCGCTGTCGCTTACGATGCCGCCACCGATATTATAGGCTACCATATTGTCCCTGAGTGTCAGGGTCCGGATGGCCACACTGAAACAACTGTCGCCGCCGGGATCAATATAACCGACTGCACCACAATAGGCCCCGCGCGGTTTGCCTTCCAGCTCATGAATGATTTCCATTGCCCGGATTTTCGGTGCCCCGGTCACGGACCCGCAAGGAAACAGTGCCTTGAACAAGTCCATGATTTTAATGTCATCACGCAAATTCGCCTGTATGTGTGACGTCATTTGATGCAGGGTCGGATAGGTTTCCAGCGCAAACAGTTTCGGCACGGACACAGACCCCGTTCTTGCGATACGGGACAGATCATTGCGCAGTAAATCCACAATCATCAGATTTTCAGCGCGATTCTTCGCATCTGATTTCAAGGCGTTTGCTTGAGCCTTGTCCGCATTGGGGTTGAGCAGGCGACGGGCTGTCCCTTTCATGGGTCGCGTGTTAATCAGCGGGCCGTTTGTCTTGAAAAACAGCTCCGGTGAAAAACTGACAATCTGGTGATCCGAGAGCGAAACAATCGCACCAAAAGCCCCTGGCTGACGGCAGCGCAAACCGTCATAAACAGCGCGGGCGGTTCCCGTATAATATCCCTTCATCGGGAAGGTCAGATTGATTTGATAGACATCTCCGGCGCGGATATAAGCCTGCACTTGTTCAAAACGGGCCATATAATCCGCCGCGCTCCAACACGGGCACAGACGGATCCGGGGATCGGAAACGCGCGTGTCGAAAATTTCCGGGGAAGGATTGTTTTTTGCGTTTTCGAACACGCCGAACTCGAGCAATATCTGTTTATGGCACGCCAGCAACGGCCGCAGTTTCGGCTCCAACCACAGGCCTGTCTCATAGGCGATGTAACCGGCCAGATAGTATCCCTGCCGCTGATGAGCTTCCAATCTGCCAAAGGCATCCTGAATGTCATCGGGATTATTAACGCGGATAATTTCTACAGGCTCCGTATAATGACGGACAGTCCCGTTTACCTGATCATCCAGTAGAATATAGGGCTCGGGCGACACGGAAATCAGAATGAAAACCCGTCCATAAGGCTGCGGTAAAAGGCGGTCCGGCGCTTGAGGATATCAATGGCGTCACGGGAGAAACAGCGCTGAAAACTGACTTTTGAGCCCGGTCGCACCTGTCCAAGCAACCAGTAATCCGCGGTAATAACCTGCAGGACACGGGGATAACCCCCGGTGCAATGGGCATCTGTCATGGCAAGTACAGGTTGTGAGTCTGCCGGGACCTGAAGCGTACCCGGCAACAACGGACCACTCGTCATATCCTCATAGGTACGCATGCTGATGCGGTTGCCCCTGAGCCGTGCGCCCATACGATTCGTGTTCCGCGTTGCGATAAAAGGATTGATAAACAGGTGGCGCTGACTTTCCTGTGTCAAATCTTCAAACTCCGGGCCGGGTCGTGTGCGTAGAACAATATGGTTTGAAAAGGTCGCCCTGTAGCCCGGTGGCAGTTTGCGCGGATTGCGTTTAACCGGATGGATTTGGAAATGATCACCGACCTTGAGCGCCCGACCCTCAATTCCGCCCAGTCCGGCCGGAAGATAGGTCGAAACACTGCCCAGAAACGTATGGCCGTTAAATCCGCCGGGAACAGTTATATAGGCCCGGCACCCCTGCCTTGAAAAGCTCAAGGTGAGAATATCACCCTTTTCTACGGGAAAAGCTGTGTAATTCGTGACATTCTGTCCATTGACCTGAGCCCACATTTCCGCCCCGGCGAGACCGATCAGTGTGTCCTGGTGAAAGCGGAAATGCTGCCCACCCAGCACACATTCGATAGCCGGTGTGTTCCATACATTACCGACCATCCAGTTAGCCACAGCAAAACTCAACCGATCCGCCGCACCGGATGCGGGAATGCCCCGGGAACGGTGACCGCGCCGACCGGAGTCCTGCAAGGTCGCACGGGTACCGGATTGAAGAACCTCAATCATGGCATTCAGCCTTTTGCCGACCCACGGGTAGCCGGAACAAATTTCACCCGGTCTCCAGCGGACAAATAGAAAGGCTCGTCACGGGTCGCGTCAAAAATAGTGATATCTGTCCGGCCTATAATCTGCCATCCGCCGGGACTCTCCAGGCCGTAAATACCCGTCTGCCACCCGCCAATCCCGACAGACCCAGCGGGTACACGACCGCGCGGCGTTTCGTGGCGCGGATGGTACAACCTGTCATGGGCGGCGGAAAGAAACGCAAATCCAGGGATGAAACCCATCATGCACACCAGATATTCCCTTGCGCTATGCAGGCTGATGACCTCGGACTCACCCAATCCCGCAGCGTCCATGATAAGCTGCATATCCGGGCCGTCTTTTCCGCCGTAATAAACGGGAATTTCCACAAGCCGCCCGGTGGGTACCTGACCCGGTTTGAACCCGTTGACCAGATTGATCAGCTTGCCCTCGGCTGCAACCGGATCAAGTTTGAGCGGGTCAAACTCCAGTAAAAGGCTGTCATAACCGGATACGACTTCTATCCAGTCCGGGTCTGCCCGCAATTCGCTCGACATAGCCTGAACCGTCCTGATCACGTCCCGGGAATAGCCGTCGCTCATAAACTGCATTAGCAGGGCAGAATCGCCGTAGGGAATGATTTGCGGCGGTCTAACCATGAATGAATGACCTGATCTGATACCCGGCCTGTTTAATGACTTTGCGGGCCCGGGCGGCCGTCGCCAAGGCCCCGTCACTATCGCCATGAAGACACAGGGTCGCCACATCCAGCTTGAGGGCACGACCGGAGTCGGTCATGACACAGCTTCTCTCCAGAATATCTGCAAGCTGACCCATGCGCCCCTCGACCGTGCCTAAAACAGCGCCTGCCCTTGAACGGGGTACAAGATGTCCTTCATCGGTGTAGCGCCTGTCAATAAAGCCCTCGGGAATAAACTTCAAAACGTGTCGTTCGGCTGCCCAGGTCATTTCCGATTTTGGAGCGCCCATGAATAACAGGGCGGGATTAACGGCTTTGACAGTTCCGACCAGAAGATCGGCCAATTCCCGATTTTTAACGGCATCATTGTAGAGCGCCCCATGAGGCTTGACATAAGCAACGTCCATGTCCTGATCGCGGGCCATGTCTATCAATGTGTGTATCTGGCGCACGAGTGTCACGCGAAGGTCGGCAGCCGTGATATCGGCACCCGGATGCATGGACCGGCGCCCGAAATTTGCCCGGTCCGGATAGGCCGGGTGTGCGCCGACAACCACGCCTTTTACCTTGCAGGCCCTGATCATGAGACTCATGCTGTACGGATCGCCCGCATGACCGCCACAGGCGATATTGGCGGAGCTGACATAATCCAGAATGCAGGTTTCCCGTTCGAGGCCCGGCCTTGTGCCAGACTCTCCAAGATCAGCATTAAGATCAATTGAGGGCATAAGCTGTGCAATAACTCTTTTTCCCGTCCCTGCAATGCGCTTCAGGAGTCCGGTGACACCCGAATATACATCAGCTTGTATGCGGCGGCGACCGTAATTGAATCCGTTATCTTTCCCGCCAGAACCTCATCAAAATAGTCCTGAAGCGGCACCTTTCGTACCATAATGTCTTCGGTATCTTCAGGTTTTGCCTCGACTTCAGATAGTCCCTTGGCGATAAAAATCTCGGCCCGTTCATCACAGACTGAATTTGACACGCGCATTTGCATGAACAGTGTCATGGCCTCAGCCGCCAGCCCGGCTTCCTCGCCGAGCTCCCTGCGAGCGGTCTCTACAGAACTTTCTCCCTTTGGGCTTCCACCCTTGGGTAATTCCCATGAGTAGTCTCCGAATGGAAAGCGTGTTTGCCCCACCAACCAGATATGATTGTCCTGAATAGCGACGATACCAACGGCTACATTTTTGAAGTGCACGACGGTATAGTCGCTCCGGCCACCCGCCGGATTGATGACGTCATACTCTGTCACCCTGATCCAGGGATTGTCGTAAATTTTTTTATCGCCGCGAATTTGCCAGGGATTTTCAGGATGGTTTTTGAGCATGGTATTTCCAATCAGAATTGCTCCTGTTAGACAGCGTCGCTACACCCGTGCCCATACAGGAATCCGGAAAACGAAGCAAATCATGGCGCGAAAAAACAGGCCGCAACGCCCCAAAGCCCGGCGCCCGAGGGGTTTCGATGACATGTCGGGACAGGTCCTGCGCGCGGAGCGGCAACTGATTGATGCGGCTTTTTCCGTTTATGAAGCCCATGGATTCGAACCCTTGCGGACCCCGGCCTTCGAATATGCCGATGCTCTCGGTAAGTTTCTCCCGGATGAAGACCGGCCCAATACGGGTGTGTTCGCGCTGCGGGATGACGATGAACAATGGCTATCTTTGCGATATGATCTGACCGCGCCGCTCGCCCGCTTCGTGGCGGAAAACTTTAATGATCTGGTCATCCCCTATCGCCGCTATCAGGTCGGCAGCGTATACCGCAATGAGAAACCGGGGCCGGGCCGGTTCCGGCAATTCATGCAATGCGACGCTGATAGTGTCGGCGTACCGGGAGCCGTAGCCGATGCTGAAATGATCATGATGGCTGCTGAAATTATGGAAGCCGCGGGGCTTGAAACGGGACAATATGCAGTTCGGGTCAATAACCGCAAATTGCTGGACGGAATACTTGAACGCTCGGAAATCCCGCTTACAGATGACGGATTGGAACAGCGTCTGCGGGTGCTGCGCGCCATCGACAAACTGGATCGTCTCGGCCCGAACGGTGTCGAGGCACTTCTCGGCAGCGGGCGTAAGGATGAAAGCGGTGATTACACCGAAGGGGCCGGATTGGCGCCGGACGCCATTCAGGCTGTTCTGGAGTTTACAGCTCTGCCGGACCGGGATCGCACGACCACACTGTCCACACTGGATCGTCTGATCGGACAAACATATCGCGGGCGTGAAGGCTGTGATGAACTCAACGAAATCGACAGGCTTTTGACTGCAACCGGATTTGGCCCAACCCAGGTGAGTTTCGATACCTCTGTCGTGCGCGGATTGGGCTACTACACAGGCCCCGTCTTCGAAGCGGAACTGCGGACCGATATTTGCGATAAAAAGGGGAACCCGGTACGCGTCGGATCCATCGGCGGGGGCGGGCGCTATGATGATCTTGTCTCACGCTTTCGCGGGCAGACGGTACCCGCGACCGGTTTCAGTTTTGGGGTGTCGCGTTTTCTTTCGGCCCTGGAGCGCTTGCATGCCCTCAAGACGAAAGTTCTCCCGCCGGTTTTGATCTGCACCTTCGACAGGGGGCTGATGCCGGAATATTTCCAGTTGGCCGATCGGTTGCGTGAAAGCGGTATCCGCGCGGAAGTTTATGTCGGGTCAGGTAATGTCACGAGGCAGATGAAATATGCTGATCGCAGAAACATGCAGTTTGTTGTCCTGATGGGCAGTGATGAACACAAAGTCGGCACCGTCACAATCAAGGATCTATATTGCGGTGCGGAAATGGCTAGGGTAATCCAGTCGAATGAGGAATGGAAATCCACGCGCCCGGCGCAGGAAACCATTCCGCAGGCCCGATTGGTCAACTACATCAGGGACAGGCTTTTGTGAAACCCCGGAAAAATGAGGGCCGTAAAATTAAGGGAAACAGCCCATTAAATTGACAAGCTGATATACTGATATACCTGTATAGCCTGTGGCCCAAACTTGAACTGGATGTGCGCAACATGAATGAATCAGGCGAAACCGGACTGGACCTGCGGGTCATACCCGTCACACCGTTCCAGCAGAATTGCACTTTAGCATGGGACCGCGCCACCATGGAGGGCGTTCTCGTTGACCCCGGTGGTGAGGCTGACAAGCTGATGAGTACGGCCGGGGAGCTCGGCGTAACGCTCCGGGAAATGTGGTTGACCCACGGTCACCTTGACCATGCCGGCGGCGCGAAAGACATACGCGACGCGCTGGGTATTCCGATTATCGGTCCGCACAGGGATGATCAGTTCTGGCTTGACCTGATCGAGGAAAGCTGGGCACTTTACGGCCATGCGGGACAGGGTAAAAACGTTACGCCGGATCGCTATCTTGAAGACAAGGAAACCCTTACACTGGGGAACTACGATTTTACTGTTCTGCATACACCTGGCCATACGCCCGGGCATGTGATCATCTACAGTCGGACTCTTAAGATCACTTTTGTCGGGGATGTCCTGTTTCGCGGCTCAATCGGCCGCACGGATTTCCCGAAAAGCAACCATCAGGATCTGTTGAACAGCATCACGGACAAGCTCTGGCCGCTCGGCGGGGATATGCGCTTTATTCCCGGCCACGGGCCCATGAGCACGTTCGGGGCCGAGCGAGCGGACAATCCCTTCGTGGGCGACGCTGTAATTACCCGCTCAAAGCCCCGGGCATCCGGAATTATGTAATTTGGCCGACAGCCTTTTCCATGGCCTTGGCAAGCGTCACATCCTTCTCTGTCACACCGCCTGCGTCATGGGTGGTGAGTGTGATGTCGACCCGGTTATAGACGTTAAACCATTCCGGATGATGGTCCATACGGTCGGCAACAATCGCGATCTGTGTCATGAAACCAAAAGCTTCGGCAAAGTCCTCGAATTTGAAACTTTTCGTAATAGAGTTATCCCCGCCGGTCCAGCCCGGGAGATCTGATGCGACATCCGCCGGATTTAAAGTATCCATAATTTTCTCCATAAATCATATTTGTTTATCATGCCTTGGTTTTCCCGAAATCCGGGATTGATGCAACAACAACACATATTGACAAGGTCCTTCATGCCGTTGCCTATGGATTTTGACGGTCATTCGCGGCTCCGGCTGTGTTGCACCCTGCCCGTTCGGCCTAGGGGGGTGCCGGGGTGATGATATCTCCGGCGACTTTTTCGCGACTGAAATACTCCCGCGCCATTTTGAACACAATCGGCGAGAGCAGGACAAGACCGACAAGGTTCGGTGCAGCCATCAGGCCCGTAAGCGTATCGGCCATGAGCCAGAACAGGTTGACGATATTCCCGATCTGGTCTTCCAGCGCGATGGCCGCCGCCGACAGGAACACCGTGATAATCCACAGAATACGATATGCCGGAATAATTTTTTCCGAAAACAGGAAGGTCGCGCACCGCTCCCCGTAGTAGGACCAGCCGAGGATGGTGGTAAAGGCAAAGACGGTCAGCCCAATGGCGACAATGTGGCCGCCGACCCCGCTTAACACAGAGTCAAACGCAGCAGCCGTCAGGGGCGCACCCGTATCACATCCGGGCGGTTGGGCGCCGGACAAAAGAACTTCCAATGTCTCAGGCCCGGCCAGACAATTTGTTGTCACAACCCCCGAGGTCAGAATGACCAGCGCCGTGATCGTACAGACAATCAGCGTATCAATGATCGTGCCGAGCATGGCAATACTGCCCTGATTGACCGGGTCATTGTTCCGGGCCGCAGCGTGGGCAATCGGCGCAGAGCCCTGTCCGGCCTCGTTGGAGAAGATCCCGCGCGCAACACCTTTCTCCATCGCCAGTATTAAAAGACCGATGGAAATCCCCGTACCGGCGCTTTGCATGCCAAAGGCGCTTTTGAAAATGAGCGCGAACGCGCCTGGAACGGAACTGATATTCAAAATAATCACGAGTAATCCGGCAGAAATATAGGCGAGAGCCATAACAGGCATGACGGCAGCGGCAACGGTACCGATGCGCCGGATACCGCCAATGATCACAGCCGCCGCAGCACCTGCCAGAAGCACCGCTGTGGCCAACGGGCTGATATTATACTGATCCCTGAGAGCATCAGCGACAGAATTGGACTGAATGGATGCACCTGTTCCCAGGGCGGCAAAGAAGCCGAAAAACGCAAACAGCACGGCCAGCCAGATCCATTTGTGACCCAGTCCGTTTTTTATATAATACATGGGACCGCCGACACGGTTCCCGTTGGCATCAATTTCGCGGTAATGCACGGCCAGCACACCTTCGGAAAATTTGGTTGCCGTGCCGACAATCGCCGTAATCCACATCCAGAACACAGCACCCGGGCCACCAATCGCGATGGCCGCGGCAACACCCGCGATATTGCCCGTTCCGACAGTTGAGCACAGGGCTGTCATCAGAGCTGCGAAGGGGGTGACCTCGCCTTCGGCTTGTTCGGCATCGGATCGTTTCCTGAACAGCTGTTTGAAGCCGTGGGGCACGCGGATAATGGATAGAAAGCGCAAACCGACGGTCAGGTAAAGCCCGGTCAGCAATAATAGCCCCAACATGGGAATACCCCAGACTTGTGAATTTATCCATTTGATTGCATTTTCAGCGAAGTCCATGAACCATTCTCCTCCCGAAGCCTTCGCGATACTAGGGGTCAAACCCCGGTGTTCAAGCCAAAACTCGAAAATGCCCCTTTTCATTGAGTTTTACATGGGATAGTGTGCTCGAATCTGAAACAGGAGTGAACCGATGTTTGATACGCTGACGCAATGCGAACCTGATGCCATCATTGCCCTTATGCAGGTAGCCAAGGCCGACACAAACCCGAATAAAATCGACCTTGGTGTCGGGGTCTACAAAACCGATGACGGGGCCACACCGATTATGCGTGCCGTGAAACAGGCCGAAGCGCTTTACCATCACGAGGAAATAACCAAATCCTATGTTTCGACCAGTGGCAATATGGAATTCCGTCGTCTGATGACCGATTTGATCCTGGGCGACAATCATCCCGCCGGTGACCGCATCGCCACAGCCCAGGGCGTGGGCGGGTCTGGTGCCCTTCGCCTCTGCGTCGAGGTGATCAAGGCGGCCAGTCCACAGGCCACGGTCTGGGTCAGTACACCGACCTGGGCAAACCATATACCCATGCTCGAATCTGTCGGCCTCGGTCTTGCATCGTATCCCTACTACAACAAGGAGACGCTGAGCGTAGATTTTGATGCCATGATGGACACGGTTTCGACGGGAGCCAGGTCGGGCGATGTCATTCTTTTGCATGGCTGTTGCCACAATCCAAGCGGGGCCGATTTGACCCATGAACAGTGGGATACGGTTACAGATCTGATGGCGGACCGCGGGCTGGTGCCCTTTATTGACCTCGCCTATGCCGGGTTGGGCCACGGCCTTGAGACGGACCTGTACGGCCTGCGCAAGGTGGTGGCAACACTGCCAAACGTGCTTTCCGGCATTTCCTGTTCCAAGAATTTTGCGGTCTACAAGGAACGCGTCGGCATGGCACTCATATTGGCCGAAACACCTGAACAGGCCGACATTGTCCAGAGCGAGCTGGGCCTCGTTCAGCGCAGGCTGGTCTCCATGCCGCCGGATCACGGTGCCGCGCTCGTGGCACGAATCCTGGGCGACAGGGACTTGCGCCAAATGTGGGCTGACGAGCTTGACGAAATGCAGACCCGCATAAGCGATCTGCGGGTTACATTGTCCGAGGCGCTCAATGTCCAGGGCGGCGAGGTCATAGCCCGCGCCGTTCGTGAACAAAACGGTATGTTCTCAATGCTGGGCCTGTCAAAGGATCAGGTTCGTGCCTTGCGCAAAAAATCCATTTACATGACTGACTCGGCACGCATCAACATAGCCGGGGCAAACCTCAAAACCATCCCCCAATTCGCCGACGCAATCCTGGAAGTGCTCTAATCCAAACAAAACACAGGACGAATGGAGCCGGAAAGTGCGCCGTTCGTACGGCGTCCCGGGATAGTTCAGATTTTATAGCCTTCCGGGTCTATTTCCGGTTGCGGATATTGCGGGTTCATCTGTTCCAGCGTGTATCGTACAATTGATGATATGATCGCACCGCGGCGCGAGCGGCTGTCCACCGGTATGATATGCCAAGGCGCGTAGTGTGTGGATGTGCGACGTACCATCCTTTCATAAGCCTCCATAAAATCCGGCCACAGCTTGCGGTCCTTGAGGTCATCGGGATTAAATTTCCAGAGCTTGTCCGGCTCCATCAGGCGTTCTCTCAATCTTTCCCCCTGGGTTTCATATGACATGTGCAGCATGAATTTCAGGATGATTGTCCCGTTCTCGTAAAGCAGACGTTCGAAATCATTGATCTGGTCATAACGCTGCTCAACCCGATCAACAGGTACAAGGTTGCGGACCCTGACCACGAGGACATCTTCGTAATGGGAACGGTTAAACACCGTTATATGCCCTCTTTTCGGGGCGTGTTTGTGGATGCGCCAAAGATAATCATGGGCCAGATCCTCCCGGTCCGGTGCCTTGAAGGCGGCAACCAGGACATTCAGCGGTGGTGTATACTCAAAGCAGGACTTGGTCGCACTGTCCTTGCCGGATGTATCCATGCCCTGAAAAATAATCAGGACACTCCGGTGTCTCTCACCGTAAAGTCTGTGCGCCAGGTCGCCAATGGCGCGCGCGTTCTCACGCTGAACATCCTTGGCGACGTCCTTGTCGGGCCAGAGATCAGGCCGGGTGGGATGATCGGCGAGAACAAAATTATCCGCATCCGTAACGCGATATCGCGCGATCAGGTCTTCGGGCAAGATACAAGTGCGTTCCATAAAACCTCCTGGCCAAGTCATCACGGCGGGGTCACATCCATACGATGACATTACTACAGTTTCTTCAGTAATAACAGATTTGTTATTTGGTGTTGATTAAAACCCGTCGCATAAGCTACTGTTTACGTCGCAAATCAACTTTTTGGAGATATTCATGCGCCTGACCGCAACACTTGTTCTTTCATCGGCTCTTGCTCTGGGGGCAACATCAGCCGTTGCCGCCGACATGCCTGAATTTCGCTTCAATGTGACTGACTTGCCGGAGCGCGGTGATGTCGTCTTGTTCGCCGATAATGAAGGCCTTAGCGACTTGGGCGAAGAGCTCGACCAGATTCTTGGCGGACGCCTGTCCACCGCCCTTCACAGGCATGAGTTTGACGGCTCCTTCGGCAAAATCGCAAGTTTCCATGCACTTGCCCCTTTCGATACGGTTACGGTCATCGGTATGGGTGATGAAATGTTGACCAAACGCGAATTGCACGATCTGGGCGGACATGCCGCAAGCCAGGCCGACGGAAATGCCACGGTCATCGCGGATGGTTTACACAGCCGCATCGCCGCGCCGGGGGCCCATATAGCCAAGGGGTTTGCCCTTCGCGCCTATGATTTTGACAAGTACAAATTCAAGGATGTTGGAACCGATATGGACGACCCCCAAGTCGTAACGCTCCATGTTGATGATGCTGACGCAGCACTCCGCCTGTTCGATAATGACCTTGTTCACGTGGTCGAAGGCGTCTATCTCGCCCGGGATCTGGGCACGGAGCCAGGCAACGTGATTTACCCGCAAACTTTCATAGAGCGGGTTCAGCCCGGATTTAGCGGCGTGTCGAATGTTCACATCACTGTTCTGGACGAGGCAGACATGCGTCGTTACGGTATGGGTGTTCTACTCGGTACAGCCCGCGGTTCTGTCCATGACGGGCGCATGCTGATCGTGAACTATACGGGCGGCACACCCGGAGATGCGCCGCTCGCCCTGGTCGGTAAAGGCGTTACATTTGACACAGGCGGAATCAGCCTGAAGCCGAATGCCAATATGTGGTATATGAAATCCGACCTGTCCGGCGCGGCGGCCGTCGCCGGAACCCTGCTCGCCACGGCAAAACGCGGTGAGAATATCAATGTAGTCGGCGTCATGCCGCTTTCGGAAAACATGCCTGCCGCCGATGCTATCCGTCCGGGCGACGTGCTGACCTCCATGGGCGGCAAGACTGTGGAAATCGGCTCCACAGACGCCGAGGGACGGTTGCAGCTGATTGATGCCGTTCAATACACGCAACAGGAGCATGATCCCTATATGCTCTTGAACATTGCGACCCTCACCGGGGCAGCCGCCCGCGCTATGGGTGATGATTACGGGGCCGTTTTGACCCGTGACTGGGCGTTGTCCCTGCGCATGATGAAGATCGGCGATCTGGCCGGTGAAGATGTTTGGCCGCTTCCCCTGAATGATGGCCATTTCGAGCAGATCGAATCCGACATCGCTGATATTGTCAGCACGGCGGGCAACCCCGGCGCGTCCATTGGCGCAGCGGTCGTCGGCACATTTGTCGATGAAGACCTCCCTTGGGTCCATCTTGATATCGCGGGTGTCGACTGGCAGGACAGTGCCAAACCCACCATCCCCAAGGGCCACGCCGGATGGGGCGTGCGCTTCATGGATGAATTGGTGCGCGCGGAAGCGGACAAATAAAGCCTGCAAATTCCGCCTCCCGGTGATGGATGACAGGGCCGATAACACGGCCTGAATTGCGCGAGACGCCCGGTGCTTAAATCACCTTCACGTCTTTTTCCGGCGCGTCCGGATCGAAGTGAGCTTTTTCCGGATCAAATTTTACATCAATCATGTCCATAACGGCCTTGCGGGCCTTCACCCGGGTCGCTTCGTCCACGAGCACTTCATTGGTTTCGTCGCGCAGACATTCATGGATATTTCCCAGCGTGATGCGTTTCATATGCGGGCAAAGATTGCACGGCCGGACAAAATCGACACCGGGATTCATGCCCGCGACATTGTCCGACATGGAACATTCGGTGAGCAGGATAACCTTGCCGGGCTGGTTGTCCTTGACGTAATCACTCATCGCCTGGGTCGAGCCGGTGAAATCGGACTCTTCGACCACCTCCGGAGGGCATTCCGGGTGGGCGAGTACGACAACGCCGGGATTGGCGGAACGCATATCCCTGATGTCTTGAGCCGAAAAGCGCGCATGCACCTCGCAGCGTCCATGCCAGGTAATGACTTCGACATGGGTGTGTTTGGCGACATTTCTGGCCAGATATTCATCGGGCAGCATAATGACCCTGTTCACATCCCATTCGGCGCAGATATGCTCGACAACAGCGCGAGCGTTTGAGGACGTGCAGCAAATATCACTCCCGGCTTTTACATCGGCGGACGTGTTTACATAAGTCACAACCGGAATACCGGGATAGTGTTCCCGGATCAGTTCCACATCTTTGCCGGTGATGGATGAAGCGAGGGAGCAGCCCGCACGCATGGAGGGAATAAAAACCCGTTTATCCGGGCAGAGGATTTTCGATGTCTCGGCCATGAAATGCACACCGGCCTGTATGATCATATCGGCATCGGTTTTGGTGGCTTCAATGGCAAGACCCAGACTGTCGCCGCGATAATCCCCAACCAGATTGAAAATATCCGGCGTCATGTAATTATGGGCAAGGATGACGGCGTTTTTATCCCTTTTGAGGGTGTTGATAGCGTGCACCAGAGGCGCATAGGCAGGCCACTCAAATTCAGGTATGAAATCGGCGACCCGTTCATAGAGATGATCGGTAGCTGATTTCACCTCATCGGTGTATCCTGTTCCGGCGGGCATGCCATTGATATGCCCTTCCGGCACGGCACAGACACCGTTTTTCACTTCGAGCGTTCGCCCAATCCAGCGTCCACTTTCCCAATTACTGAATTCCCTGCCCATAAGGCCTCCGGTGTTACCAAGACTATATAGACATTCGGGGATGAATTCCAAACCCAAAACGGACCGCCCCCGGGACACCCGAAAACAGGATCGTCAACATCAGCCAGCGGATTATGGCGAAGAGGGGCGCGATACGGGAGAGTTGTTATCCTGCTCCAAAACGGATTTGGCTACATATCATGAACCGTATTTGACAGAGCAACCGTAAGGTGTGGTTTCACCAATGGCGACATTTTGACCTGCCTTAACAGCGTCCAGCGCGGCTGTTACATAATTTTTGGCACCCTTAATGGTGTCGGGGTTGGCGCTTGGATTGTCATCAATGGCGCCCTGATAGACGAGGGTCCGGTCGGCGTTAATAATATACATGTGCGGAGTCGTCTTGGCTGAAAATGTTTTACCCTTCACACCCTCCGGATCAAGGATCACAGCCGCCGGGGCAGCATCACGCTTTGCAGTTAATGCGTTGGCCTCTTCACCTGTCACGTAGCCCTGCTTGCCGGGAGCAGACGAAATAACAGACAACCAGATCACGCCGTCAGTGGCGGCGGCCTTTTGCAGGTTTTGCATATTTCCGCCATCATAGCTCGTATTGTAATGCTTCATCACATAGGGACAGTCGTGATTTGTCCACTCCAGGACGACCGTACTGCCAGCGAAATCCGAAAGGTTATGCGTCGTGCCGTTGGAGTCAACGACGGTCATGGCGGGCACAGCCGAACCGGTTTCGATTTTGGCCGCAGCGGGCGCGGCGACCATGAAAGATGCCGCACCGGCAACCATCAACGTGTTGCGAAAAAGATTTGTCATGTGTTTTTCCTCATATTTATAGAGCGGGCTGAATTACCCTCGCGGCGCATTCGACATCGCCGCCTCCAGTCTCCTTATTACCACATCCTTTGTGAGAATTTGAGGTAAAATTTCAGGACTCACATAATTGTGACCGGGCGTGAAGAGCAGATACAGCGGCACGCCTGAGCGACCATGACGTGCAAGCTCGGCCTTGATCGCATCATTCTTGTTCGTCCAGTCCGCAACCAGAAAGGCGGTATTGGTACGGGCAAAGGCCTCACGCACGGCTTCTGAGTCGAGGACCGCCTTTTTGTTGGCTTGGCAGGTTACGCACCAGGCGGCCGTGAAATCGACGAACACGGCCCGACCCTCGGCGCGCAGCTCGGCAACTTTCTCAGGCGACCAGGCCTGTGTACCCTCATAGGCGACCGCCTTGGGATGAAGCATGAGGGTGGTCGAGAGGGCTGCCATAACGGCCAGGATGGCAACCCCGCGGGAAAATAAACCCTTTCGTTTGAACAACCAGATAGCAAAACTGACACCCAGAAAAGCGGCGAGCAGGCGCAACAGCCCGGTCTCTCCGGCCTGCAGTGTCAACACCCAAACCAGCCAGACGGCAGCAGCAAACATGGGAAAAGCGAGAAATTCCCTGAACCGCACCATCCACGGACCGGGTTTGGGGATGTGTTTCAATAGTCCCGGCACATAGGCGATAACAAGAAACGGCAAGGCAAATCCTGTGGCCAGGGCCAGAAACACAGCGATGATGACGGGTACAGATTGCGTCAAGGCAAACCCTATCGCCCCGGCCATGAATGGAGCTGTGCAGGGTGTCGCGACGATAACGGCCAGGGCACCGGTGAAAAATGCATTGTTTGAAGTGGAAGTACCGGCCAGATTTATGTTGACTTCAAAAACACCCAACAGATTTAAGCCGACAACAAACAACAAAAGTGCGAGGGCACCGACAACAGGCGGGGATTGGAGCTGAAAGCCCCAGCTTTCCTTGAGCAGGATCAGAAAAAGCGTAAGCGCAGCGAAAGTAGCGATAACGCCTGCGGTATAAATCCAGGTTTCTTTCTGGACGGCACCGCGCTCACCGTGTGCCATTTTGGCAATACTCAACATTTTCAGGGAAATGACCGGAAACACACACGGCATCAGATTAAGGATGAGCCCCCCGATGAGCGCGCCGATCACGGCACCCCATAAACCCGTTCCATCAGCCTGCAACAGTGCTTTGACAGGCGCGACAATACCCACATTGTCCGTCGCGGTGAATGTGACCGCAGCCCCATCAGCCTGCAACGGTGCTTTGACGGGCGCGACCCCGACATCAAGCGCCTCTCCGCTGATCACAGAGACCAATTCACCCGTATACCCGCCATCCAGATTGTAGCTGATCAGGCCATTGACGTTTTCCGGTGTACCGGACCCCCAGGAAAACCCGGCTCCGGTGACTAGCTGAAATCCATCTGCTCCGATCGTGACAGTTTGCGGTTCACTATGTTCGATAATTCCCTGCTCAAACGGGAAAAAATAGGCTTTACCGGGATCTGCCCCCTCAGGCAGGTTTTGTACTGTCAAAACAACATTGTCAGAGCTTTGAATCAGTCCGGCCCTGGCATTTCCGAACATCGGGGCTTTGGAAACCTCATAGTTTATGATCCGGCTCCACCGGGTATCTACAATACCTTCACCGACGGGAATTTCCAGTGATAGCCGTGTGTCTTCAGGAATACAGACATCCGCACAGACAAGATAGTAAATATCGGCATTGATATTGAGGACATCGCCTGCCCTGGCGGTCCCGGAAACGGTAAATTTCACCGGGAAAAACGGAACGCCCTCAAATCCGTAATTGATGATCGGACCGGTCGCTATGGGGTAGGGCAGGGGCCAGACCATATCGCCGTAAGTCAGCGTTTCCGGCACGTCCCATGTAATCTGCACCGGCTCTCCACTGTCGCCCGGGTTGCGCCAGTAAGTGTGCCAACCGGGATCCAGCTCCGTGCGCAGGGCAATATAAAAATCCTGTCCGGGTGCAACGCTGTCATGGGTGGAGACAAGCTGTGCAACCACCTTGCCTGTATCCACCCGCCCGGTCTGGGCCGCATGGGCGGAACCGCCAAGCACCACCATACAGACAATCAGTAAACTCAAGAAATTCCGCATCACTTCCGCATATCGCAGATTGATTGACAAGCCTATGCTCAAGGCCTGTCTCTCACGCAAAATTTATATTATCGAATCTCTCTTATGCTGCCCGTTGGGTCGCGGCCCGGCGCAGGGTCATATTGACCAGACGTTGCCAGTTTCCCAGTGAGACTATATGGGCATAGGCGACGGCCAGATACCCGTTATCTGTGAATTTTTTCAGCGTTTTCCCATCAAGGGCACGAAGCCTGTCCTCGGTGATTGCGAAATAATCGGCAATTTTTTGACGCTCGGCCGGAGAGCCGTCCGCGTTTTGCCCCTGAAAATGCATGTCCTTTGACTCGAACAGGTCGGTCTCCTTGAACCGCTTGACCATGAGATCGGTTGCCTGACGGTCACGCTCGAAATTCTGCAGGAACTGGAAGGCTTCCTTCGTAAAAGGACTAGTGTCCCCTCCATCAAAAAATTTCTGGTTCGGGTTGTTATCTGTGACGCATTCCGCATCGGCGTCAACACAGACGATGAAACGGTCATTTTGTTGATCACCGGCCAAAACGAACGGGTATCGGCGCGCAAAGGCCGGTATGTAGAAATCCTGTGCAAACTGGCCGTCTGTAACAAACAGGTTCTCGCCGGAACGGATCCCCATCACGGCCAGCGGAGCCTTGTTATCCCCGGCAAAAATAACCGGAAAGGATGCAGCGGCCGAGCCGAATTCCGGGGCCGTGACCGGCACGAAATGCTGCCGCGCCATAAAATCAAATGGACGCGGGACAGAGGTCACACCATGATTCAAGTGCCTGTCCCGGACCAGGGGTTGGGGGTTTTTATAAAAAAGTACATTTCCGGTAATGTTCATGTTACCCCGTGCCTGCCAGTCGCTCGCCATAACGTTCCCGTTCATTCTATCCATTCCCGCACGTCCTCCAGTCGAGGGTTCTTTGCTTGTTTGTGTGCCAAGGGCAGGTAGATTACGTTTCCCTCCTGCCGACAGAGCGAAATACCCGCCGGAACACTCTTCCCTGTATCCGGTGAATTTCCCCTCGTGTCAATAGCCGGTTGTTCGTTTGGCAAGTCTTCCCGCAAAAAATCGTCCAGGTCCCGGATACCTTCCGCTGTTTGATACAGCATCTGAATTCATATAACCCGTGAGAACACTTTCCCCCTCAATCAAGGATATTCCTGCCTTGCTGACGCTTTGTACTTATACCTCTTCGGCAATTTCATATCTACTCTTCCCAATTCCAAATCGTCAAAATCATGATCCGCTTTTGAGCCCTCCTGCAGGTCCGGATACTTCGTTATCTCCGCTCCTGCGTAAGACAGGTGGAGTTTACTTGGCACCTTCTAACGACAAAGGGGCAGGGTTTCAATGGAAGAATTATTGAAGCCGGACACATCTGGACGCGCAGGATGTTTTCCCGTAATCAGGGATGATGACGCAAACACCGGATACACACGCAGTCCGCATCGCCCATGCCCGCGAAATTTGTCGACAGGCCGGAAAAAGGTTCACACCCTTGCGTGCGCATATCTTCGATCTGATTGTTGCCGCCGGAGAACCTGTCAAAGCCTATGGCCTGCTAGAGCGGCTTGAACCGGAGCACGGCTCACCTGAACCGCCGACCGTTTACCGTGCACTGGAGTTTTTCTCAAAACTCGGTCTGATCCACCGGGTTGAGGCGCTGAATGCCTACGTTCCCTGTAGCCATGTCCATTCCAGCCATGCGGCGGAATTTTTCATTTGCAACAACTGTGAACGCGTCCAGGAACGCAATGCCGATGATCATATGAATTGCGTGCCTGAGGGGTTTACGGTTTCACGTAGCGTGATCGAACATTACGGCAATTGCGGGCAATGCAAAACAGCCTGAGGCCATGAAAAATTTCGTCGTAGCATGGTCAGGCATAGCTAATGTGTGGGAGTGTGACGAGCTTGGCCATTTGAATATGCGACATTATCTCGGCAAGGCCGTGCAGGCACGTCAAATGTTTCTGATACAGCTCGGCCTGCGTGACGCCTTTAAACCCGGCGTATCCAGCACGGTGCGGCTGCGCGATGTCCATATCAAGTACATCAGGGAGGCCCGCCCGGGCACACAGCTTCATATCGAAACGGGGCTGTCGCGATTGGACGAGAGCTCCCTGCAACTCACCCATATCATGTATCACCACGGGGGCAAGGTCGCCGCGACTTTGATTGAGAATCTTGACCACACCTGTCGTCGCACGGACGAAACCTTTCCCTGGCCAAACCGTGTACGGGAAACGGCGACAAAAAAACTTGCGCTCCCGCCGGATATCGCCCGCCCTAAGGGCCTGTCCGGTCATGACATCATGACCGGACCGAATCTGGAACAGCTCCGGGTCTGGGGGTGTGATCAGGTCGGTATGGGCATTTTCCTGACGGAAGAAACGAATGTATTTCAGATGATCGCGGCCCAAGCCTATATCGGACGTCTGTCCGACACGAATGCCGTTTTTTACAAAGGCTGGCCGGATTTTGATGCACAGACCTGGCATGAGGCAGAAAGCACGGGCGTCATGCTGGAGCTGAAACTTTCCGTGCACCGGTCGGCTGAACCAAGCGATCCTTATCACATTTATTCCGGTGTACGCGGCGTCGCGAGCAAGGTCCGGAAGCTGATACATAATTTCGTCAACCCTCTGACGGGCAGGAGTTATGCGACCGTGTCAGTTGTGAACGGGCTTATACACCTCAAGGAGCGCCGACTTGTCGCACCCAAACCGGAACATGCGAAGATTCTCGAACAATCTGTCATTGACGGCCTTCACGGCTAGATGTGACATTGCGCATCTGTGGCTTGACCCTGGTATCCGGCCCTTTTTACCGCTCACGCAGGCGGATTTCGCCGGACATGAGTTTGGGCAGCAGCAGGTCGCGGATGGCGGCGAGGGTCTCTATCTCTTTGAGGTTTACCGCTCTGCGCTTCCAAAACGGCCCAGCTATTTTATCAAAAGCCGAGACCAATCCGGATACAGGCAGCGGAAATTCCAGTCGATATGCGTTGCCCCGATTTAACCCGGGAACAGCAGCATCA